>CAYQTM010000117.1:0-5929 GCA_964420355.1 uncultured Opitutales bacterium | reverse complement strand
AGTTGGTGCAGTTGCCGAAGCCAGCTTCGTCCATAGTCTGCACCATTTTGAGAGTGCGGCTGTAGCGCTCGGGCTGGCCTTGCGGCAGGCTGTTGAGCTGGGCGATCTTGGCCGAGGTGAAGAGCATGGCCGAGGCATTCTTACAGGCGGCGACACAGGCTCCGCAGCCGATGCAGGCGGCGGCGTCCATCGCCCAGTCGGCGTCCTCCTTGGGGGTTGGAATGGCGTTGCCGTCGGGTGCTGCACCGGTGCGCACCGAGATGTAACCTCCAGCCTGAATGATCTTGTCAAAGGCCGAGCGGTCGCAGACCAAGTCTTTCACCACCGGGAAGGGCGCGGCGCGCCAAGGCTCGATGGTGATGGTCTCGCCGTCCTTGAAGTGCCGCATGTGAAGCTGGCAAGCGGTGGTCGCGCGCTCCGGGCCGTGCGGGATGCCGTTGATGGTCAGCGAGCACATGCCACAGATGCCCTCGCGGCAATCATGATCGAAGGCCACCGGATTCTCGCCCTTATCGACCAGCTTTTCATTGAGCAAGTCGAGCATCTCGAGAAAGGACGAATCTGGCGAGACATCGTCCATTTGATACACTTCGATGTGGCCGGTGGCCTGTTGGTTGGCTTGGCGCCAGACTTTGAGGGTGAGTTTCATTTTAGTTCAAAGGTCAAAGGTCAAAGGTCAAAGGGGTCGTTTCCAAATCGTAAAGGGATGCTTAGATGTTCGTCATGGCCAGCCCACCGGCCATAAGTGGTCGATCCGGATTGGCGATTACCTTATGTTCACGGGGGTCGATAATGATATCCATATCTTCCATTGGCACTACGCCCAAAAGTGGCTTCTCTCCCATCAAGAGCACACCCGTATAGCAGGAGCGCTCGCCGAGGGTTATTTTCACGGGTCCCGCGTAGGGGACTTTAGCTTTCCGTCCATCGGCAACTTCGACTTCGCGATACTCAAGAACATCGAGCTTCAGCAACTCGCCAAGCTCCTCAGGAATACTGAGGTAGGTCGCGCCCGAATCCGCCAGAGTGCTCCGCATGAGCGGCTGCACGTCAGGCTTGGCCGCATTGGCGTAAGTGAGTTCTGTATAGGCATGTCCCATTGGGAGTTCAAAGGTCAAAGGTCGGAGGTCGGAGGTCGGAGGTGGAGATTAGGCGTCAAAGTTTCTAGGTCGGAGTTCAAAGGTTGAAGGTCATTGAGGTAGGTTAATCCATTTTGCGTTCGAGGGAGCGGCGGAGGCCAGCGGTCATGCGGGCGACTTCGGCGCAGCTTTCGAGGATAGGTTGCATGAGTTCTCTGGAGGTGAATTTCAGGCGGCAGGCGAGTTCGAGTTGGGTTTCTACTTCGGCGACGGAGCCACGGGAATAGCCGAGGAATCGGTGGAAATCTTTGCTGCCTTCTCTGGCGTGTCCTTCAGCTATGTTACTTGGCATGGAAACCGCCGCGCGGCGAACTTGTGAGGTGAGGCCAAAGCGTTCGGAGTCAGGCCAGTTTGTGGAGATGTCGTATATCGCGACCGTAACATCCATGGCTTTTTGCCATACTTGTAATTCGCGATAATTCGACATGGTGCTCGCTTTGTTCTTTAGAACGGCTTCTCCAAACTTTGACCTTTGAACTTTGACCTTTGACCTTTGAACTACTTGTAAGAACGCACCGTCAGCTTCACGTTCTCAAACTCCAACTGCTCCTTGTGGCGGACGGGGGCTTCCTTCTCGCCCTTGTATTCCCAGACGGCGGCGTGGGCGAAGTTTTCGTCGTCGCGCATGGCTTCGCCGTCGGGGGTCTGGTGTTCTTCGCGGAAGTGGCCGCCGCAGGATTCCTCGCGTTCGAGGGCGTCGCGAACGAGCAGCATCCCGAAGTCGATGAAGTCCTGGACGCGTCCGGCGCGCTCGAGCTCGGGGTTGAGCTCCTTGTCGTCGCCGGGGATGCGGAGGTCGCTGTAGAATTGCTCGCGCAGCTCGGGCAGCAGCTCGTTGAGCGCCTTGGTGAGCCCTTCCTTGTTGCGCGCCATGCCGCAGTATTCCCACATGATGCGTCCCAGCTCGATGTGGAAGGAGCGGGAGGAGCGCTTGCCCTTGGCACCACGGGTCATCAGGTCGCTGATGCGGCTCTTGACCTCGTCCTCGGTGGCGTTGAACTCCGCTCCATTGATGTCGGGCTTGGCGTTCGGGCCGATCTCCGCGAGGTAATTACCCACTGTGTAAGGCGCGACGAAGTAGCCGTCGGCCAGACCCTGCATGAGGGCGGAGGCACCGAGGCGGTTGGCGCCGTGGTCGGAGAAGTTGGCCTCGCCCATGACGAAGAGTCCGGGGATGGTGCTCTGCAAATTGTAATCCACCCAGAGGCCGCCCATGGTGTAGTGGACGGCGGGGTAGATCATCATCGGCGTCTTGTAGGCATTGTCGCCGCTGATGCGCTCATACATCTCGAAGAGGTTGCCGTAGCGCTCGCGGATGGTGCTCTCGCCGAGGCGGTTGATCGCGTCGGTGAAGTCGAGGAAGACGCCGCGCCCGGTCTTGGCTATGCCGCGCCCCTCGTCGCAGGCCTCTTTGGCCGAGCGGCTGGAGATGTCGCGCGGGGCGAGGTTGCCGAAGCTGGGATACTTGCGCTCCAGGTAGTAATCGCGGTCGCCCTCGGGCACATCGGTGGGCTTGAGCTGCCCCTTGCGAATCTTCTCGGCCACTTCCTTGCTCTTGGGCACCCACACGCGGCCGTCGTTGCGGAGCGACTCCGACATGAGGGTGAGCTTGGACTGGTGCTCGCCTTCCTGGGGGATGCAGGTCGGGTGGATCTGCGTGTAGCAGGGGTTGGCGAAGCCCGCGCCCCGCTTGTAGGCGCGGTAGGCAGCGGTGACGTTGCAGCCGGTGGCGTTGGTGGAAAGGAAGAAGACATTGGAGTAGCCGCCGGTGCACATCAGCACGCAATCGGCCGCCCAGCGCTCGATCTCGCCCGTGACCATGTTGCGGGTGATGATGCCCTTGGCGTGGCCGTCGACCAGCACGACGTCGAGCATTTCGTGGCGGTTATACATCTTCACCTGACCCGCGCCAATCTGGCGGCTCAGCGAGCTGTAAGCGCCGAGCAGGAGCTGCTGGCCGGTCTGGCCGCGCGCATAAAAGGTGCGGGAGACCTGCGCGCCGCCGAAGGAGCGGTTGGCCAGCAGGCCGCCGTATTCGCGGGCAAAGGGCACGCCCTGCGCCACGCACTGGTCGATGATGTTGACCGAGCACTGCGCGAGGCGATAGACGTTGGCCTCGCGGCTGCGGAAGTCGCCGCCCTTGACCGTGTCGTAGAAGAGGCGGTAAATGCTGTCGCCGTCGTTCTGGTAGTTTTTCGCGGCGTTGATGCCGCCCTGCGCCGCGATCGAGTGGGCGCGGCGCGGGCTGTCCTGATAGCAGAAGCAGGAGACGTTGTAGCCCAGCTCGCCAAGGGTCGCCGCAGCCGCTCCACCCGCGAGGCCCGAACCGACCACGATGATGTTGTATTTGCGCTTGTTGGCAGGGTTGACCAGCTTGATGCTGAATTTGTGGTTGTCCCACTTGTCGGCGACGGGGCCGTCAGGAATTTTGGAATCAAGGTTCATGGCTAAAGGTGGTTGAAGGCCATTTTACAGGGCGGAATGGGCAGTTTAGTGGGCAGCGTTCAGCGCGTGATCGGTAGCGGCCTCGATGTCGGCCAGCGGAATCCCCTGCGGCTCGACGATGCCAAAGAGGACGGCGAGAGGGATGCAGATGAAGCCACCGGCCACAATGATCGCCACCACCACTGCTGACGGTTGCAAGATACTCCGCCAGTAGCTGTTGCGCAAGCCGACCGACTGAAACATGCTCGAAATACCGTGGCTGATGTGCATGAAGAGCAGCCCAATGCCAACAATATAAAAGAGGCTGATATACCAGTAAGAGAAGCCGGCCACCATCATGGTGTGGACGTCATGCACCATCACGTCCTTCCCGTTGGCTTGGACAACCGTGCCGTCGGGCTTGGCCAGCGGCGCATACGCAGCGTAGAGATCGCCATTAGGCATCTGGATCGCCTCGCGGTAGCCATGACCCGGCACGTTCTGCACCGTGAAGTGGAAGATGTGAAAGAGGATGAAAGCGAGGACGATCAGCCCGGAGATGGCCATGGTGCGCGAGGCCAGACTGGCCTGCACCGTGTCCTCGGCCTCGTAGCGATTGGGACGCGCCTTGCGATTCTGAATCGCAAGCGTGATCCCCGTCCAGAAGTGCGCCACAACCACTGCCAGCAGCACCAGACGGATGATCCAAAGGAAAGGCCCGAGGTCTTTCAATTTTTTCGCGTAGGCGTTGATCAGATAGGGGTCGCCAAATATCTGCAAGTTTCCGGCCATGTGGCCGAGCACGAACAGCACCAGCACCAAACCAGTGGTGGCCATGATATACTTCTTACCGAGCGAAGAGGTGATAAAAGAAAATGCACTCATCAGGAATCCAGTAGCAAATTAAATTCGCTTATGAAAGAAGCACGAACTGGCGCACTTTTTCAATCCAACATCGTCGAGAGTATCGCGTTATAAGTGCGGTGTCTATGAAAAATCAGAATTTCTAATGTAAATTGATTGTCATGGACTTGCGCATCCAATCACCCCGATTTAACGCCTTAGGCACGCTACATGAGAATGCGTCTCATGCTCTATTAGACAAATTTTCTCGAATCCGCGCAATTCTAAGTGCTCGCATCAAAAAACCTAATAATAAAAACGCGATGCAGCCGGCCTCCGATGCGCAGAACAGCCGCAGGTGGTAAACAAATCTCCTCGATCATTAGAGTGGCTTTCGATGAGCCGTGCTAAGCTGGTTGAGCGACAAAGGCTTGCGGCTCTGCGAAGCTGCACTGGTAAGTGCCGCGAGTCAGTGGCGCAAGTCTTTGCCGCCAAGCAGATTAGTGCGGATCGCGAAATAACACTCGAATGATTGAGGACAAATCTGCGTTATGTGGCTTTGGGCTTGCAAATGCGGGCAAAAAAGCGCTCAATGTCGGCTGTAGTGTGCCGCTTATAACCTTAGAGCCGTGGGACGACGGCGGCGGCGTTGGCCATTGCTTGCGAATGACAGAACAGACCTCAGATTCCGAGGAGCCCGGGAGTAGTCCGTGTAGACTGCAATCCCGACTCTCACCCACCACACATTTTATCGCTGCCCGGCGTGGCGCGATTTTCCAAACAATTTGGAGGGCATCACGATGATGCTCTGGCTTGTCATCGCCATCTCGGTGACCATCGTGACCTCGGCGCTCTGCTCGCTGCTGGAGGCGATGGTGCTCAGCACCACCACCGCCGAAATCGAGCGCCTCAAGGCCAGCCATCAGCGGCTCGGGCTGATGCTGGAGACCTTCAAGGCGGACATCGAGACGACCTCCTCGGCCGTCCTCAGCCTCAACACCATCGCCAATACGGCGGGCGCAGTGGTCACAGGCGGCCTCGCGGTCAAGGTCTTTGGCGACACCGCCAACGCCATGCTCTGGTTCTCGATCTTCATGACCGGCAGCATCCTGATCTTTTCGGAGGTGATTCCCAAGAACGTGGGCGTGCTCTATCGCCCGAGCCTCCAGCGCCATCTGGTGCTGCCGCTGGCCGTGGTGCGCTTCTCGATGACGCCCATCGCGGCGGTGTGCAAGGCCATTGTCGGGCTGATCGTCCGGCGCGGCAACCTCAGCGAGGTGAGCGAAGAGGAGATTCGGCTGCTCACCGAAAAAGGCTCGGCTGACGGCACCCTCACCACCAACGAGCGCGACCTCATCAGCAACACGCTCTCGCTCGACGACGTGACGGTGAGCGACATCATGACACCGCGCACCGTGGTGAGCGCGCTGGAGAAAGACCAGACCGTGCGCGAGGTGTTTGGGGTCGACGGCAACATCCCTTTTGCGCGCATTCCAGTGTATGATGACAACATCGACACCATT
>CAYQTM010000116.1:0-5947 GCA_964420355.1 uncultured Opitutales bacterium | reverse complement strand
AGACCGTCTCCCAGGGGCGACCCCAGGCGTAGCCCGCTTCGCAGGGCGTCATCTCGGCGACAAACGCGTTCGACGCGGGCACCGGTTCGCCACGCGGCTCCCACACCGCCAGCTCAACCGCCTGCCGCGCCGCCACCGCCTGGGGCAGCACCCGCTCGGTCAGCGCCGCCCGCAGCGAGGCGCGCAAAACTGGGGAATCCTCGGCCATCGGCGTCACTCGTCCGAGCCGTCGCCCAGCACCGCCTCGATGCGCTCCATGATCTCGGGGGTCAGCTTGTCGACGTCCTCGACCGCCTGCATATTCTCCTTCACCTGCTCGGGCTTGGAGGCACCGGTAATCACCGTGCTCACGTTGGGATTCTTCAGGCACCAGGCCAGCGCCATGCGCGGCATGGTCGTCCCAATCTCCTCGGCAATCGGCATCAGGCGGTCGACCTTGTTCAGCCCCTCGCGCGCGCCCTCGCCCTCAAAGCGATTGCGCAGCCACTCGTAGCCTTCGAGATTGCCCCGGCTGTCCTTGGGGATCTCCTTGTTATATTTCCCGGTCAGCAGCCCGCTGGCCAGCGGCGACCAGATGGTGGTGCCCAGCCCCGACCCCGCGTAGAGGTTGGCATACTCCTCCTCGACCCGCTCGCGGTGGAACATGTTATACTGCGGCTGCTCCATGGTCGGGCCGATCAGGTTGTTGCGCGCCGCCACAGCGTGTGCCTCCTGAATCTCCTGCGCCGACCACTCCGAGGTGCCCCAGTAAAACACCTTCCCCTGCTGAATCAGGCTGGTCATCGTCCAGACCACCTCTTCGATCGGCGTTTCGGGGTCGCGCCGGTGGCAGAAATAGAGGTCGAGATAATCCACTTGCAGCCGCTGCATCGCCGCGTGACAGGCCTCGACCACATGCTTGCGGCTCAGCCCGCGCTGGGTGGGACGCCGCTCGTCGACCCCAAAAAAGACCTTGCTCGACACGCAGTAGGAATCGCGCCGCCAGCCCATCTTCTGGAGCACCCGCCCCATGATCTCCTCGGCCTCGCCATTGGCATAGGCCTCGGCATTATCGAAAAAGTTCACCCCGGCATCGTAGGCCTCGGCCATGATCTTCCCGGCCTGATCCACCCCGAGCTGACTGCCAAATGTTACCCAAGCCCCGTAAGAGAGCGCACTGATCTTCAATCCTGATTTGCCAAGCTTGCGATACTCCATACCTGCATCCTCCCGCATTGGCCGCCGCGAGTCTATGCGAAAATCGAAGAATCTGCCGCCCGAATGGGGAAAATGTTTGCGCGCACCCGACGAATGTGAGACATTACTGGTGGCCGGGTCCTATGCAACGCAACACCGGCAAACCCCGTCAGGTCCGGAAGGAAGCAGCGGTAACCAGGTGTTGTGTGTGCCGTAGGGTGCCTGGCCCTTTTCGTGCCCCAAGCCAACGTCCTCGGAACGCACTTTTTTAACGCGGAGACGCAGAGGCGCAGAGAAAAGTCAGAATTCAGAATTCAAAATTCAGAAAAACACAGCGGCTCACAAATACGCAAGTATCTAATTTTCAATAACTTCAAAGAAAATACGTCGGCAGCCTGACAATCCTTAATCCCTCAGCGTCTCTGCGCCTCTGCGTCCTCTGCGTTTAAAAAAGGTTGAGCCAGTGCGCTTGATGACGCCTTCAATCGCCGAATGGGTTTTGAGGGTAGGCGATGTCGCGGTTGGCTTTGCGGAGGCGGCGGAAGGTTCTGACGGGCAGTTGCTTAAGGAAGAGTTGGCCGTAGCGTTTGCCGAGGACGCGCGAGTCGAGGACGACCACCACGCCTCGGTCGTCGGCTTTGCGGATGAGGCGTCCGATGCCTTGGCGGAACTTGAGGAGGGCGTCGGGGAGGGTCAGCTCCATGAAGGGGTTGCCGCCCTTGGCGCGGAGGGCTTCGGCGCGGGCTTCGGCGATGGGGTGCGAGGGGTTTTCAAACGGCAATCGAGTGAGAATGACCTGACTGAGCGCCGCGCCCGGCACGTCGACCCCCGTCCAAAAGCTCTCGGTGCCGAGCAGCAAGCCGTTGCCCGCCTTGGCAAAGCGCTCGGTCAGCTCGCGGCGACTCTGCGCGCGTCCCTGCACAAAGAGCGGGCGCCCGCTGTCGGCCAGCGCGACCTCCAGCCCCTCGGCCACCGCGTTGAGGTCACCGTAGCTGGTGAAGAGCACGAGGCTGCCGCCGGGCAGTCGCTGGGCGCACCAGGCGATCATCTCAGTCAGGTAAGCATGGTCGAGGCGGCGTTGCTCGCGCGGGTTGGGCTCGGGGGCGTCGACCCCGATAAAAACGCGCATCTGCTTAGGGAAGTCGAAGGGCGAGGCCTCGACCACGCCTTGCGCCGCCTCCGCGCCGACCCGCTCGCGAAAGCTGTCCAGCTCGCCGCCAATCGCCAGCGTTGCCGAGGTGAGCGCCGCGCAGGTGTTGCGCTGAAAGAGCGCCTCGCGCAGGTAGGGCGCGACATCCAACGGTGCCGTGCGCAGGCAAACCGTGCTCCGCCGCCGCCCGACCCGCTCGATCCAGTGAACATGATCCTCGCTCGCCAGCGTCAGAAAGTCCTTCACCCCGGAGAGCAGCGCGACGATCCGCCGCCGGTGGTCGCGCAGTTCCTCGATCACGTCCTCCGACTGCGTCCGCTGCTCGACCGATCCCAGCCGCTCGATCAATGCCTGAAGCGGCCCGACCAGCACCGGCTCGGCAAAACCCGCCTCGCGGATGCGCACCACCTCGCGCCCGCCGAGCACCGCGTTGTCCAGCCAGCCAAAAAACTCCGCCGAGGCCTCGAGGGCCGCCTCCACCAACTGGCAATCGCCGGGCCAGCCGTATTTTTTGAGAAAACCGCTTTTCTTGCGAGCGTTATGCAGCCGCTTGAGCGCAAAGTCGACCGCGTAGTGGCTCAGGTTCAGCCCAAAGTGATCGGTCGCAATGCCCGGCACCGTATGCGCCTCATCCAGCACCACCGCGTCGCCATAAAACAGCACCCCCGGCTGATTGCCCGGCGGCACCGCGCCCGCCTGAATCAGCGAAAACAGCAGGCTGTGATTGAGCACCCGCACCTGCGCGGCCATCGCCTCGGCGCGCGCCCGCTGGTAAAAACAGCGCTGGCAGTCGCAGTTGCGCCGGCTGCAGGTCGAGGCGTCGGCGTTGACCATGTCCCACACCTCCGGCGCAGGCGCGGGGTCGAGTTCCTGCCGCAGGCCGGTCGCGCTGTGCGCGGCCCACTCGGCGATGCGGCGCAGCTCCAGTTGCTCGTCGCTCGGCAGGAGCAGGTCGCCCGCCTCACGCATCAGCCGCTCCAGCCGCGTCGTGCAGAGGTAATTGCCCTTGCCGACCAGCACCGCCACCTTGTATTCCGCGTAATCCCCGAGGTCGGGCACCCGCTCGAAAAGCTGGCGCGCCAGCGGTAAGTCCTTGTGCTTCAACTGCTCCTGCAAGGCGATCGTGTGGGTCGACACCACCAGCGGCTGCTCCGTCTCGACCGCCCAAATGATCCCAGGGATCAGGTAGGCCAGGCTCTTGCCCACCCCGGTGCCCGCTTCGAAAAGCAGCGACCCGCGCTCGGCCAGCGACTCCGCCATCGCCCGCGCCATCGCCTCCTGTTGCGGGCGATGCTCCAGCCCCAGCGCCGACTCCAGATAGCCGCCCGGCTCAAAAATCGCCTCGGTCAGCCCCGTCAGCATCGACAGATCGACCGGTGCCTGCTCGCCATCCTCGCGCAGACTGATCATCGCACCAGCCTCCTTCCGCGCCAAAATCGCCCTGCCCGCCTCGCCACGGCTCTACAGTTTAAAGCGGCGCGCGACCTCGGCGGCCAGGCGTTTATAGGCCTCGGCACCGGGGCTGGTGGCGTCGTATTCAAAGATGGACTGGCCGAAGCTCGGTGCCTCGCTCAGGCGGACGCTGCGCGGGATAACGGCCTTAAAAACCTGATCGCCAAAGTGCCCGCGCACCTCATCGACCACCTGCCGCGAGAGGTTGGTGCGCACATCGAACATGGTCATGAGGATGCCGCCCAGCTCCAGCTCGGGGTTGACCTTCGCCTCCTTTAGCTGCTCCAGGACGCGCAAAATCTGCCCCAGCCCCTCCATCGCCAGATACTCGCATTGCAGGGCAATCAGCAGATAATCGGCGGCGGCCAGCCCGTTCATCGAGATCATCCCCAGCGCAGGCGGACAGTCGAGAATGATCGCGCCAAAGCGGTCGCCCTCGCGCAGCGGCTGCAGCACGCGCCGCAGTTGCACCAGGTAATCGCTCTTCTGCGCCAGCTCGATCTCGATCGCTGCCAGATCGACCTCCGAGGGAATCAGCGCCAAGTGCTTCAGGCTGTGCTCCAGAATCCGCTCCGCTGCCTCGCCCTCGCCGAGCAGCGGCCCGTAGAGGCTCCCGCCATCGACCTTGTCGAAGCCCAGCGCACTGGTGGCGTTGGCCTGCGGATCGAGGTCGATGACCAGCGTCGGCACACGGCGCTTAGCCAGACCATAAGCCAGATTTATCGCCGTGGTGGTCTTCCCCACCCCTCCTTTTTGATTTGCGATCGTAAAAACCGTTGCGGGCATGGCTCCATTTGAAAGCCAAGCCACCTCGGGGTCTAGCTTATTCGCGCAGAATCCGCGAGCGTGCCTATTCAAAAACTGCGCAAGATAAAATCCCAGATCTTGCCTATCGAGTTACGCCCGTAAAGCGCTCCCGCTAAGCCGAAAATGATCCCACCGATCAGAGCGACGACCCAATTCTCAACCAGCCACCAAACGAACAGCGATCCCGGCACGCCCGCCATAAGAAAACCCACCAACCGCAGCACCCAATCGGGTTTCGCTTCTCCGGCAGGCAAGCTCATGTTGTATAGTTACCCAATTAAACCTCCGAGAGCAAGCCCGCGCTCGTTTCGCGCTTGAGATTCGCCGGGTGTGGCGCATAGTGCTCAGTAATCGGTTGCGTTCGACCGTGTTTTTAACCCCCAATATAGACTTATGGCAGGTGTACGGCAGTTAATGAAGCAGGCGCAGCGCATGCAAAAAAAGATGGAAGAGGCGCAAGAAAAGCTGGCGGCGGAGGAGCTTGAGGTGTCCTGCGGCGGCGGCGCGGTGACCGTGCGCATCAATGGGCAGGGCGAGTTTCGCGCGCTGAACATCGACCCCGAGCTGCTGGAGGAGGACAAGGAGATGGTCGAATCGACCCTGCTGGAGGCGATTCAGGAAGCGGCGAAAAAGGCCAAGGCGCTCAACGAGCAGGAGATGGAGAAAATCCAGTCCGGCCTCAAGATGCCGGGGCTGATGTAAAGCATGTCTCCGGTTTACGAAGCGCTGATCAAGCGGCTGAAGCAACTGCCGGGGCTGGGCGCGCGCTCGGCGGAGCGCGTGGCGCTGCACCTGCTGGTCGAGAAGCCCGACCGTCTGCCGGGGCTCCTCGAAGACCTCCGCGCCGCCAGCGAAAAGCTGCACCGCTGCCCCCGCACGGGCAACCTGACCGAGGACGAGCTGGATCCCATTTACGCCGACCCCGCGCGCGACCGCCAGACCGTGTGCGTGGTCGAGCAAGTGCCCGATGTCTTTGCGCTGGAGCGCTCGGCAGCTTTTCGCGGCACCTACCATGTGCTGCATGGCAAGCTCTCGCCCATTCACGGGGTCGGGGCGGAGGCGCTTTTTATCGAGCCGCTGCGGCAGCGCATTGAGGAGGATAACGTGACCGAGCTGATTCTGGCGCTGGCCAACGACGTCGAGGGCGAGGCCACCTGCCACTATCTGCGCGAGGAGCTGGTCGGCGAGCGCGCGATCAAGGTCAGCCGGATCGGCTTTGGCCTGCCGAGCGGCGGCGGCATCCTCTACGCCGATTCCGTCACCCTGCGCAGCGCGCTCGAAGGCCGCCGCCAGCTGTAAACCCTAACGCCCATTTTCCGACTCATGGCCGAGCCTACCGAACCCTTTCCCAGCGCCGACGAG
>CAYQTM010000115.1:2313-5970 GCA_964420355.1 uncultured Opitutales bacterium | reverse complement strand
TACCGGGTTGCGCATGTACCGTGGGCTTACGCCCACGGCTAAAATCTACCGCCGCGATGCGGCTTGGCTCACCGCAGGTCGGCTGAAATTTGCTGCGGCTATGCGGCTTGGTGCACCGCAGACCAGTTGCGAGATCTCGTCGCGATGCAGACCAATGGGCGTGCTGGGTAAAAAAAGGGCGGATCCCGTTGCTTGCGCGCGGGGATCCGCCTGATGGACTCTAACTGGAAGGTTTTTAGGCTTCCATGGAAGGGTTACTCTTCGGTCAGTGCCGGGATGTCGATGAGGCGCTGGTAGTCAGCGACGGTGCCGTTGGAGAGGCAGCAGTCGATGATCTGGCGTCCGAGCGGCATGAGATCCGGCGAGCTGAATTGCGACAGCTCTTTGTGGAAGAAGCTGGCGAGGGTGTCGGCGCCCTTGTCGTAGGCTTCGTCACCGATCTCGGGCTGCTTGTTGACCTCGAAGAACCAGGAGCCGATGGTGCGGCCTTCGACGACGATCGAGCTGGGGTTCCAGCCGAGGAGGCTGCAGCGGGAGGGCTTGACCTGCTCGTTGGTGAAGCTGGCTCCGCCTCGGCGGGCGAGGTATTCGCGGGTGATCCACTGCGGCATGAAGCTGACTTTCCACGCGCCGATGTGCTGGTTGGGTATGAGCACGTATTTGACGGCGGGTGTGTCAAGGATCTGCTGGAGCAGCAGGTTGGCCTGGTCGACGCGGCGTCCGGTGGCAAAGGGCCAGTAGCTGCCGACGCCTTCACTGGACATGCCGCCGGCATCGACGATGCTGGGGTTGGCGTGGCCGCGCGGGGCGGTCAGGCGCCAGAGCCATGCGAGGGCGGGCGGCAGGATGTGGAACATTCCCATGATGCCGTAGGTGGGCTTTTCGCGAGTGCAGGGCGGGCAGCGCACGCCAAAGCTGCGGATATCGACGTCGACCGGCTTGTCGACCACGCCGTGGACGGCGCGCCGGGGGATGACCACACGGGGGTTGGGGCAGGGGCTGCCCGGCTCGTCCATGATGTGATCCCAGATGAGCGCGGTGCTCTCGGGCTTGGCGTCGATGTTGAGGAAGAGCAGTCCCTCGGGCGGGTTGATGGTGAGCTCTTCGAGATGTGGGTCGGTGCCGTAGCCCTCGATGTGGTTGACGCGGACGAACCAGGCGTCCTCGGCGTCGGTGAGGCCGAGCTTGCCGTTTTTGGTCTTGAGCGAGGGGTGGCAGAGCGCCATGTCGTCGGTGACGGGCTTGAGTTCGCAGCTTTGCGGGAGGCTGAGGGTGCGCTCTTCGCCGGTGACGGTGTTTTTGCCCATCAGCAGGGAGCCGTCGGGCTGGCGGTGGACTTGTTCGAGCATTTCGCTCTTGCCGCCGCCGCTGGCGCCTTCGTGGCTGATGACGATGCTGGTCTCGTAGGGGGTCACCACCTTGACGGTCGAGCAGTGCATGGTCACCCATTGTTCGGCTTCGCCGAGGGTGAGGAGCACGCCGTAGATGCCTTTCTTGGCGCTAGGGCCCGGATAAAGGTTGTAACTGAACAGCTCGTGCATGCCTTCGAGGCGGTTGTGCACGACTACCTGCTTGCCGTCGAAGTGGGTGTGGCGGTAGGGCGGCGCGACGTAGATCACTGCCTTGGGATTGAAGTCTGCTGGCACCTCTTCGGGCGTCAGCATGCCTTGCAGCAGTGCCAGGCCGAGGGCGAAGAAGCCGGCGTTGTCCGGTGCGATGACCAGCGCATCCATGCCCTTGCCCGCCATGCCGGCGCGGAAGGGGAAGACCGCGAGGGGCTGCTTGGAGAGCCATTCCAGCGACTCCTCGCGCAGCGGCTCAAAGTCGCCCTCGTAGCGCTCTTTATAGGTCTCCTTGTCGGTCGGTCGGTCGTCGCCGATGACCATACAATCGGGGTCGCGGCGGCGCATGTAGGGCTCGACGTAGTTGGCGGCGATGCCGTTTTTGACCTTGCAGACCCGAGCTTCGACGACGTTGCCCTTGTCGGGCACGTTGTAGCTCACCTCATGGTAGCCAAAAGCATCGATGTCGCGGACGGCGAGCTTGTGGAGGTCATCGAGCGTGTGGGGCACGATAACCGAAGGGGCGCGGCTGAGCACCTGACGTACGGTGTCGGGGAGCTCAAAGCGAAGGAGTGGATGTTGGTATTGTTCAGTTTGATTCATAACAAGGAGGTCGGAGTATAAGATACTGTTATGCGAAAAATCTCCGCATTTAGCAGATTTCTACGCATTTATTGACACTAATTGGATTTTATGAAATATTTTTCCTGCAATGCCGGTCATTGTCCGCAACGCGCTTTACAATCGTCTCCAAAAGTCGGAGATGTTGGGTCAATTGAAGTCGGATGTGGGCTCGCTGGCGGGTGTGCGGCTGGAATTGCTGAGCGAAGATGCGCCGCCGCCGGAGGAATCGCCGCTGCTGAACGTGCCGTTTCAGGCGGGGACGGTGCTGGTCGGGTATTTGCAGGCCTATGGCGCGCTGGAGGCCGAGCGGGCGCAGGCGCTGGAGCGCTGGCTGCGGGCGGCGGTGGAGTCGATGGCGCTCAAGCTGACCCACCTGCATCATCTGTCGGACGCCGAAGCGCTGCCGGGTTCGATTGCGCGGGCGGCGCAGATGCTGCGCGAGCGCTATGCCGAGGCGCTCAACCTGGGGATGGTGGCGCGGGAGGTGGGGCTGAGCCGGGAACGCCTCTCGCGGCTCTTTCACGAAAGCCTCGGCATCACGTTTTCGGATTATCTGAACCTCGTGCGCCTGCAACACTGCCGCGAGCGCCTGCGCCGAGGCGAGCAGAGCATCGCCGACATCGCCTTCAGTTGTGGGTTTCAGTCGCTCAGCCAGTTCAACCGCCGCTTTAAAGCTGCGGAAAACCTGACGCCGAGGGAATTTCAGCGGCTGGCTGATTGATGGGGTGTTAACTTGGCTGTGCGAATGCGGTTGGAGGGGGATGGATTGGGAAAGCCTTCTGCGAAAAGGCTTGGGTGTCAGCGAAGCTACCTTCAGGGCTTCGAGTCTGTCGCACAAGGCTTTGCAGCAGAAGGCTTTAGATACAGGCTGCCCCTGTTGACTGCATATTTGCGCCTTAGCTTTGGTATGGGGTTGCGGATGTGTCTGGGCTTAAGCGGGGTGGGATTGTGCCGCTTTCCTGCTTGTGGCGGGCTGCGGCTGGGGATTAGGATGGTGGTGGCGCGGCCGGTTTCTCTTTTTTTACTCTTACACTCTTACAGAATTTTTCTTATGTGCGGAATTGTTGGCTATATTGGCAAGAATCGGGCGGCGAATGTGCTGGTCGATGGCTTGAAGCGGCTGGAGTATCGGGGCTATGACTCGGCGGGTGTGGCGATCCGCAATGGGTCGGGCTTTGAGATCGGCCAGAAGGGGGGGCGCGTGGAGGCGGCGCCCTGGGACGAGGATCGGGATCGCTTCGTGCGCGAGCTGGAGGGCGCGCAGCTTCGGGCGCTCGAGGCCCGCGCGTTCCATCGGCTGGAGGTCCTCGTTCGGGCCCTCGAGGCGCTCGGAGAGCCGGGCATCGTCTTCTCGAGCGACCTCGGCTCCCTCCGTGAGCTCCTCCTCGAGGAAGGCGCGGGCGGCCGTGACATCGGTCGGGCGAAGCGTCTCCACGCTCACCTCGAGCGCGACGACAGGAGCATGGAGCTG
>CAYQTM010000115.1:0-2303 GCA_964420355.1 uncultured Opitutales bacterium | reverse complement strand
TGCAGCGGCTGGGTGATCGGGGCTATGTCGCGGCGGGTGTGGCGATCCGCAATGGGGCGGGCTTTGGGATCGCCAAGAAGGTGGGGCGCGTGGAGGCGGTGGCCGCCGAGGTGGGTCGCCGCCAGATGCAGGGCGAGGTGGGGATCAGCCACACGCGCTGGGCAACCCACGGTGGCGTGACCGATGAAAATGCCCACCCGCACTTGAGCAGCGATGGCCAGATCGTGCTGGTGCACAATGGGGTGATCGAGAATTACGTGCAGATGAAGCGCTTTTTGGCGGAGAAGGGCTTTAGCTTTGAGTCGGAGACGGATACCGAGGTGCTGTGCAACCTGATCGCTTACCACTACGCGAAGGAGCCGCAGCCGTTGGATGGCTCGCGCAGTCGGTTGGCCGAGAGCGTGCGGCGGAGCCTGCTGCATGTCGAGGGAACTTACGGGATCGCCGTGCTCTGCAAGGACTCGCCGGATCAGATCGTGGGGGCGCGCAAGGGCAGCCCGCTGATTGTGGGCGTGGGGCAGGATGAGAACCTGATCGCCAGCGATGTGACGGCCTTTGCCAGCCGGACGACCAACGTGGTGTATTTGAACGACGGGGAGATCGTGCACCTGACGCGCGAGGATTTTCATGTGTCGACGATGGATGATATTAGGGTTGCGGCCAAGATCGACACGGTCGACTGGGACACGAGCGCGACCGAGATGGGCGATTTTGCCCACTTCATGGAGAAGGAGATCTTCGAGCAGCCGGTTTCCCTCGAGAACGCGATGCGCGGCCGCCTTGATGTTGATGCCGGCACGGCCAAGTTTGGTGGGCTCAACATTACGCCGCAAGAGTTGCGACAGGTCGACCGCATCGTGTTTTGCGCCTGCGGGACGGCCTGGCACGCCTGTCTGGTGGCCGAGCACTTGATCGAGCGCTACGCGCGCATCCCGGTGGAGGTCGAATATGCGAGCGAGTTCCGCTACCGGAATGCGCCGCTGGACAAGAATACGCTGGTGTTCGTGATCAGCCAGAGCGGCGAGACCGCCGACACGCTGGCCGCGTTGCGCGAGAGCAAGCGCAAGGGGTTCCGCACGCTGGCGATCAACAACGGGGTGGGCTCGACCATCGCGCGGGAGGCCGACGGCGGCATCTACCAGCACGCCGGGCCGGAGATTGGGGTGGCCTCGACCAAGGCGCTGACCTCGCAGATTTTGATTTGCGCCATGATTGCCCTCTACCTCGGGCGACTCCGCGACATGAGCTATGGCGACGGACGCGACATGCTGCGCGGGCTGCGCGAGGTGCCGGACAAGGTGCGCGAGGTGCTGGCGCTGGCACCGAAGATCGAGAAGATGGCCAAACGCTATGCCCGCTTCGACCACTTTTTCTTCCTCGGTCGGCAAAACATGTTCCCGGTGGCGCTCGAAGGGGCGCTCAAGCTGAAGGAGATCAGCTACATTCACGCCGAGGGTTATCCCGCCGCCGAGATGAAGCACGGGCCGCTGGCGCTGATCAGCCCCGAGGTGCCGACGCTGTTTTTCGCGATGGAAGGCGAGATTTTGAAGAAGACGCACTCGAATATTCAGGAGGTCAAGGCGCGCGGCGGGCCGGTCATCGTGGTGGCCAGCCAAGAGTGCGACATTCCTGCGGACGACTTTCTCGGAGTGAGCGATGAGAAGGTAGTGGATATCTCCGCGCTCTATCGCGAGCACAACTGCAAGAAAGTGGCCACAAAGAATCCAAATGTAGTCAATTGGAACCAGAGGAGTTATGGGACTTATTCAAGGGCTTAACATTGCCAAAAAGGGTCTGGATGCCTACGAGAAAAAGCTCAACATAACAGGCCATAACATCTCGAACGTCAACACCGAAGGCTACCACCGAAAAGACGTCCACATAACGAGCGACGGCAACAAATACAGCCCCAATGTCTTCGCCGGTTGCAGCGTCGATTCCTTCCGGCGAAACGAGAATAACTACATGCTGAACACCGTCCTGGGAACCATCTCAAAACTTGAGAATGCTAAGACTATGAGTGCTAAAACCGGGCGCATCGAGGAGCTCATCGGCGAGCCAAACGGCGCGCTTTCGACCTCAATGAAATCTTTTATGGACGCCTGGAACGAGCTGTCCATAAATCCGCCCGGCCGCGTCGAGCGGCAGAGCGTGCTCCTGGCTTCCCAGGGGCTGGCTTCGAACATCAACTACGTCTACAAAAACATAAACTCTCTAACAACAACGCTCAGAGCCGAGATGACCGACTATGTGAAGGAGCTGAACGCCCTTTTAAAGCAGCTTTCGGACGACATGGGCAACAT
>CAYQTM010000114.1:0-5999 GCA_964420355.1 uncultured Opitutales bacterium | reverse complement strand
AACTCGCGTAACCGCGAACTTCCAGCAATTGGAAAATCACAGTTAGAAAACTACCGATCTATCGAATCCACACTAATCTCACAAAAACCCTAGAAGAACGACTTAACGAGAGGAATCTGTCGTATTCGAAGGCCATGAAAATAGATCTCTTTAGCGAACTGGTGTGTCAATGGCTCACATGTGCTTCACCGTCATGATGGTCACATCATCGAAGGAGCCATTCGGGCCGGCAAATTTCTGAATATTCGAGAGCACACCGGCGTTCATGTCTGCCGCCGACTTATCGCGCAGCGAGTAAAGCGCGTCGGCCAGGCGGTCGAGCGAGTATTCGGTGCCCTCCTCGTTGGCGGTCTCGGTGATGCCGTCGGTGTAGAGCACGAGTGTTTCGCCTTGCCGAAAGGGCACGGTTTTATCCTCGATCGCCTCGTCGAAAATGATGTCCGGCACCATCCCGAGCGCCATGCCCTCTGGGCGGATGCGGTCGGCTTGCACGTTGCGCGGGTCGGAGCTCTTACGAATCACCAGCGGCAGCTCGTGCCCGGCACGCGCCAGCGTGATCTCGTCGTTCTCGAGGTCAATAACGCAATAGATGATCGTGAGGAACATATCGTTGCGCATCCCGCTGGTCATCGCCTTGTTCATCGCGGCCAGCACCCGCGAGGGCGAGGGGTGGATTCTCGCGTAGTGGCGCAGGTTGGTTTGCGCAATGGCCATCAGCAGCGAGCCGGGAATGCCCTTGCCCGAGACGTCGGCGATGGCGATGCCCAGGCGGTTGTTCTCCAGCTCAAAAACATCATAGAGGTCGCCGCCCACTTTTTGCGCGGGCAGGTAGGTGGCCGCCATGTCGAGCTGGGGTATCTGCGGAAACTTCTTGGGCAGCAGGAGCCCTTGGATGTTGCTGGCCAATGAGATATCGACGTCGAGCTTATTCTTCTCGATCTGGATGGCCATCGTGCTCTGGTTGTGGATGGCCAGCGCCGCCTGCTCGGCCAGACTGTCGATCAGCGAAAAATCGGTCTTGGTAAAAGCCATCCCGTCGGCCGGATTGGCCACCGCGAGCACGCCCAGCAGTTTTTCGCGAAACCGGATGGGCGCGACCACCATCGAGCGGATGACCAGCGATGGATCTTCGTGCCGCGGCACCCGCTCGTCTCGCGTCGCATCGGTAATCAGCTCGCCGCGCCCCGAGGCTGCCACTGCGCCGATGATGCCTTCGCCGACCGTCAGCTCTTCAGATTTCAGCACTTCCTGGATATAGCGCGCCCGCGTGTTGAGCTTCATCTTTTCGGCTGCCGGCAGCGCCCGGTGCGGCGGAAACAGCCCTTCGACCGCCACCCCGCGCAGCTTCCCGTTCTCGCGCCGCTCAAAAATGCAGGCGCTGAGCGCCCCGGTGCTCAAAATCGCCGCGTGCACGATGCGGTCGAACAGCTCCTGCTTGGTCGCGCCCTCGCCGACCGCCTCGACCATGTTGTGCATGAAGTCGAGCACCATTTCGCGCTCTTGCTCGACGAGTTGTTTCTCCTCATCAAAGTCCCGCGCCCGCCGCCGCTCGCGCCGATAGAGCACCCAGAGGAAGCAGACCCCTATTCCGAGCAGGGTCAGGAGGACATAAAGCATAGATAAGCAATAAACCTTAGTTCAGCCGCTTTCAATCTGGTTTTTGAGGAAGGCGATGACGTCCTGAAATTGAGCGGCGTTCGAGCTGTCGACCTCGGCGAGATTTTCGTGCGCTTCGAGCAGCGCCTTGGCGTCCTGCACTTTTTGCTCCGGCAGCGCCTCGCTCTTGCCTTCGGCCTGCTGGCGCAGTTGCGCCAGACTTTCGCCCTCGTCGAGGGTGAGGATGCGGTGCAGCCCGAGGTTGCGCACCAGCTCCAGATTGCGCGCGCCGAGGCGCGTGAGCACCAGCTTGCCCGGCGGTTTGGCCGTGCGTAGGTCGAGCGCGATCCCCGCCATGATGCCGAGGAAGGTGCTGTCCATCGAGCTGCATTCAGCAAAATCGATGACAAACGAGCGTTTACCCTTGGCGATCATCCGGCGGAAAAAGTCGCCAACGGGGGCACAGTTCAGGTAGTTGGCCCGTCCCTGAATTTTCAGAATGACGGGATCTGTATAGGCATGAACTAAAAAAACCGGTTGGGCGTTGTCCGGCATAAAGGCAGCTTTCAGCTAGTTTGAGCTATTATATATGTCGCAGGCGTCGCGCTGGGTAAAGTCAAATACGGTTTTTTACGGAAAAAACCGAGCCGGCTAGCCAAAAAGGCGTCGATAGGCCTCCAGATAGCGGTCGCGGGTGCCGGCGAGGATTTCGGGGGGGAGAGTCGGCGGCGGCGGGGTCTTGTTCCAGGGCTGGGCTTCGAGGAAGTCGCGCACATACTGCTTGTCGAAGCTGGGCTGGGGCTGACCGGGCTGATAGGCGTCGGCGGGCCAGAAGCGGGAGGAATCGGGCGTGAAAATCTCGTCGATCAGCACGATTTGCCCGGCGGGATCCAGCCCGAACTCGAATTTAGTGTCGGCGAGAATGATGCCGGCTCGGCGCGCGTGGTCGGCGGCAAAGCGGTAGAGCGCGAGGCTGAGGCGCTCGACCTCGGCGGCACGCGCCTCGCCGATCAGCCCGGCTACCTGCTCGCGGGTGATCGCCTCGTCGTGCCCGCTCTGCGCCTTGGTCGAGGGCGTAAAAATAGCTTCGGGGAGTTGCGCCGACTCCTGCAGGCCGGCGGGCAGCCGATGCCCGCTGACCTCGCCGCTGCGCTGATAATCCTTCCAGCCCGAGCCACTCAGGTAGCCGCGCACCACCGCCTCGACCGGGAGCGGCTCCAGCTTGCGCACGACCAGCGTGCGGTGGCGCAGCTCGGGGTGAGCCTCCAGCCAGCTCGCCGCCAGCGCGGGGTCGCCGAGGTGGTTGGGCACGATGTCGCGCGTCAGGTCGAACCAGCGTCGGCTCATCTCGGTCAAGATCATGCCCTTGCCCGGCACGCCCTCGCTGAGGATGACGTCGAAGGCGGAAATCCGGTCGGTCGCGACGAACAGCAGGTGCCCGGCGTCCAGCGAAAACACCTCGCGCACCTTGCCGCGATTGACCAGCGGTAGATCCAGCCCCGTCACGGTATTCAGCGGCGCATCCGGCAAGACTGCCGCCAGCGCCGCACTGCTCAAAAAGTCGCTCATGGCCGTGGGTCAGGCTTTGGACTCGGCCTCATCCCAGACCACTGTGCCGTCGGGGATGATGCTGTTTTTGGTGACGATCAGCACGCCGTCGCGCACCATGATGCCCTTCGCCTCCCACATATCGGGCTTGCCGCGGGGGCTGAGCCGCACGTTGTTGCCGATCCGCACATTCTTGTCGATGATGGCATACTCGATCTCGCAGTTTTCGCCAATGCCCACATCCGGGCGCCCCAGCGAGCGGTTTTCCTGCCGGTCTTCGTTGGTCTCGAACAGGTCGGCACCCATCAAAATGCTGTCGCGCACGCTCGTTCCGCGCCGCACCACCGAGCGCACGCCGATCACGCAGTGCGAAAACTCGGTGTTGCTCAGGATGCAGCCGTCCGACAGTATGACGCGGCTCATCTTGCAGGCGTTGATCTTCGATGCGGCCAGGTAGCGGGCGCGCGTGAAGACCGGGTTCATGCTGTCGAAGAAGTTGAAGGGGGGCACATCGTCGGTCAGCCGCAGATTGGCATCGAAGAAGGCCTTGATCGTCCCGATGTCCTCCCAATAACCGTTGTAAACATAGGAGAGCAGTTTGCCCTGCTTCAGCATTCCGGGAATGATTTCCTTGCCAAAATCGTCCTTATCGTTGTCCAGCGCCTTCCTTAAAGTCTTGGCAGTGAAGCAGTAAATGCCCATGTTGGCCAGGCAGAACTGGCGGTCGCCGGGGTTTTCTATCGCCTCGCGCAGGCTGCCGCTGAGCACCAGATTGTCGATTACCCCCGCGTCGGTTGGCTTTTCGACAAACTCCTCGATCCAGCCCTCACCATTCAGCCGCATCAACCCAAAATCGCTCACCAGACTGCGCTCGACCGGCGTGCCTGCGATGGTCACATCGGCACCACTCTCGACATGGCGCTGCACGATGTCGCGAAAGTCCATCCGGTAGAGCTGGTCGCCGGAGAGAATCAGGAAAATATCGTTATCATTGTGATGGAAGTGCATCAGGTTTTGCCGCACCGCGTCAGCCGTCCCCTGATACCAGTTCTCGCCGCGCTCGGTCTGCTCGGCCGAGAGGATGTCGACAGAGCCGCCATTGAAGGGGTCGAACTTGTAACTTTCCTGCAAATGCCGGTGCAGCGAGGCCGTATTGAACTGGGTCAACACGAAAATCTGGTTGTAGCCGCTGTTCAGGCAGTTGGAGATGGGAATATCCACCAGCCGATACTTGCCAGCGAGGGGCACCGCCGGCTTGCAACGCAGCTTGGTAAGGGGATGGAGACGAGTCCCGCGACCGCCTCCCATAATCACACAAATGACACGTTGTTTCATAGAGGTTTGGAGACCTTGACCCTAACCCTTGATATGCTTTTTACAAAGGAAAAAGCAAAAAAGTCACAAGACCCAAGTCGCAAGTCAGAAAGCTCGGCGGAGGCATTGGGGTTTTTCAAGGGTGAGTCCCTTGGGTTATTGTGCTTCCGGAAATCTGAATTCGTTTCAGATTGGCTGCGATTCCGCTGACTCACGCCCGCTTCGCTTGAGAGGCGGAGGGTCGGAGACGGAGCCGCCGAAGGGATCTTGAATTTGTGACTTGCGACTTGCGACTTGTAACTTGCCAGGTTAGCGCGCTTCGACCTGGAGGAGGCGGGTGAGGCGTCGCATGAGGCCGCGACTCTGCGTGTGGGCGGACTCGGAGTGGCGGCGCTGGTCTTCAAAGGCGAGGCTCAATATGCCGAGGCAGGTGGCGTATTCCGGGCCGTGCAGATCGCCGCTCACCCAGTCGGTGCCTTCACTGGCGCGGGCGGGCAGGTCGAACTTTTGCGCGGCCAGGTCGGCCAGCTTGGGCAGGCGACTGCTCCCGCCGGTCAGCACGACACCCGCTGGCGCGTTGTTGCCGTTGAGCAACCCGGCCAGCTCCTTGCGGATGATCCCGAAAAGCTCGGCCAGGCGGCAGTTGAGAATCTGGTAAATCGCGCTGCGCGGCAGGCTGCGGTCGCCGATGGTGAGGTCGCCGATGAGCCACACCTTTTCATGCTTGTCCTCGCGGTCGATCATGGCCTTGCCAAAGTTGAGCTTGAGGTAGTCGGCGTGCTTGCGGTTGACCCGCAGCCCCATCGCGAGGTCGTTGGTCAGGTGTTCGCCGCCGACGGCGATGACGCCGGTGCGCAAGATGCGGCCTTCGTGGTAGAGCGTGTAGTCGGTGGTGCCCGCGCCGATGTCGATCACCAGACAGCCCGCCGCGCGCTCCTCCTCGCTGGTTGCGGCGCGGGCGCTGGCCACCCCGCTGATAATCATGTCCTGCACCTGCGCGTTCATGCCGTTGATGATGCGAATGACGCTGCGCACCACGCGCTCATCCCCGTGTATCGACCAATAGCCGACCTCCAGCCGCCGCCCTTCCGCCCCGAGCGGCTCGTCGACCGGCTTGCCGTCGAGCGCGAAGCGGTTGCGCACGTGGGCGATATACACGCGCCCCTCGGGGAGCTGGCGGCTCTTGGCGTCGGTGATGGCGCGCTCGATGTCGTGCTCGCTCACGCAATTATCCGCGCCTGAAACCTGCGCCACGCCCGTGTTGGGCGTGCCCGCGAGGTGGCGTCCGGAGGCGGCGAGATAAATCTGGTCGACCTCGACCCCGGCGCTGTCCTCGGCGGCGAGGATGGCGGCGTGGGTGGCACCGGTCGCCGCCCGGTGGTCGGTTACCTCGCCCTTGCGCCCGCCGGAGGAGCTGGACACGCCCTTCCCAATAATGTTGCGCGAGCGCCCCGCGTTGATCTCGCCGATCAGCGCCCCCCCCTTCGAGGTGCCGATTTCAACAGCCCCGATGATGGGCGGAGGGGCAGGACGAGCCCTAA
>CAYQTM010000113.1:0-6016 GCA_964420355.1 uncultured Opitutales bacterium | reverse complement strand
CAGCCATTCGAGCACCTCCGGTGCCCGCGTCACCCGCGCCACGCCGGTGGTGCGCCCGTAGCGATCTGCTGTTTGGAAGACCCGCTGCACCGTTAGCTCCAGTTGCGCCTCTCGCACCGGCAGGCGGGTTCGCTCGGGGCTCAGCGGCGGCTCGCGCACCAGCCAGAAGGCCGCCGCCACAGCTGCCAGCGCCGTTGCGAGCAGGAGCGTCCGCGCCCGGCGTGCCTTCGGCGAAAACCGCCACAGCGCCACCGCCGCCGCACCTGCCAGCACCGCCAGCCCCAGCGCCATCCAGACGTTCAAGCCCGGCAGCGCCCGCGTCGCCGCCAGACCCAGCACCATCGGCACGGCCAGCCATAGCAGCGGTGCCCGCGCATTCAGTCGCGGGTTGGGCGGCTCCTCCGGCCTGTGAGACGAGACCATGCCGCGCCGGCTAGTCGAGCCTCATTGAGTGATTGATATAGGCGCGGCTCCCCACCTGCATCGGCTGGTGCATTGCCTTTTGCAGGTAGGCGTGGGCGGCGCGCACGGCGTCGATGCGGCTGTCTCCGTGCGCCATGCGGGCGCAGATGGCGGCGCTCAGGGTGCAGCCGCTGCCGTGGGTATCGGTCTGACGGGCGGCGCGCGCCTCCAGCAGCACCGGCTCGCCACCCGGCTCCAGTAAAATATCGCTCAGCAGCGCACCGCCGAGGTGCCCGCCCTTGATCAGCACCGCCGTGCCGGTCATCTTGACCAGCGCGTGGACGGCCTCTTCCATCTCGGCCAGACTCTTGGGGCGGCGATCGAGCAGCACCCCCGCCTCGTCGAGATTGGGCGTGATCAGCGCCGCCCGAGGCAGCAGTCGCTCGCGCAGGGTCGTGATCGCCTCGCGCTTCAGCAGCACTGCCCCGCTTGACGCCACCATCACCGGGTCGATTATCAGCGGAAACGGGCGATCACGCTTCTCCATAAAATCGGCCACCGTCTCGATCACGCGGGTCGAAAACAGCATCCCAGTCTTGGCCGCCGCAATCTCGTAAAACGAGGTCAACTGCTGAAACTGGTCGCGAATAAACTCCGGCTCCAGCTCGACAATCCCGCTCACGCCATCCGGATTCTGCGCCGTCAGGCAACAATGGACGCTCACGCCGTGCGTGCCGAGCGCCTTGAAAGTGTGCAAATCCGCACCGATCCCTGCCCCATTGCCGCTATCGGAGGTCGCCACGGTCAGCGCCACCGGCCAAGAATCCACATCACCACCCATGTCGACAATCTAGCGTTCCCCTCACGGCATTCAAGCCGGAAGCTTCGGCTGTGGAAAAGTTTACAAAGCCGCAAAAGCAAACCGAAGCCTCTGCCGCTCATTGATAGCCGACGACTTCCAGATCTGGCACACGCTGAAAATCTTTAAGATTTGCTGTGACCAGCGGAAGCTCTTTTTGCACTGCCGAAGCCGCTATCCACATATCGTTGCTACCAATCAGGCGGCCTTCGCCTCGCAAATGTCTGGCTATCGAGGCGTATAGATTCGCGATTGCCCGATCGATGGGAATCAATTCAAACCCCTCTATTAAAGATAAGCAATTTCGCTCGTTCGGATCGCGAAACCCCTCGACATACTCTGCGTAAGCGACTAGCGAAAGATAGGCGACAGCATCTTGATGTGTCTTCAAGAAAACATGCGCAGCACCCACTCGACGTTGCCGCCGCTCATGTTGGAAGTCGATTAGAAAAGAAGTGTCGAAACTCAGCGCGCCCACTTGTCTTCGGGTTTGGAATCCTCCAGTTGTGCCCGCTCAAGGTAAGCAAGGGTCTCTTCTGAGGGAATCCCGGTTACATTGTGCAGAAGATCCCCGCAACGTTTTTGCCCTGCATTCCAAGTGGCTCGCTTAATGACCTGCGAGAATGACTCCCGCCTGTGTTCCCGCGCACGAACCAGCTTACGGTAAGCCTCTTCATCCACGGATAATGTTTTTGTAGCCATACACAGATAAATACACAATTGCAGGGGAGAGTCAAAATTATTCGGCAACCCCACGAGTTATCTTCTCATCCGTTATTTATCGGGCGGCATTTAAGGATAATGTTTTCGATTATCGCAGTCGATAGTGGCGGCTGGGGTAAAAATAATCGACGGTTGTGGCATGGGCTGCCGAATTTACCAATTAGGCAGGAAAGACCTGATTTACAGCAAGTTTCGTGCACAAATAAAAATTGAGCCTTGCTTATCCACCCAACCCGAGCTTATATGATCACCATGAATCCGCTCCGCCACATCTTCGATGAGCTGCATTACGAGATCATCGAGACCATTGCCGAAGGGGGCATGGGTGTGGTTTACAAGGCACAGCAACTCGGGGTCGGTGGATTCCGTAAAGTTGTGGCTATCAAGTTGATACGCGAAGAATATTCTGCGATTGAGGAGTTTCGGAAGAACTTTATTGGCGAGGCACGGCTGGTGGCTGACCTCATCCACACCAACATCGTGCAGACCTACGCGCTCGGCGAAATCTCGGGTCAGTATTATATGACGATGGAGTTTGTCAGCGGCATAAATCTTGAAGAATTTGTGAATCAGCACCGCAGAACGCGGCAGTTTGTGCCCGTTGACATTGCAGCTTTCATCATTTCGCGCATCTGCCGCGGCCTTTCTTACGCACATACCAAGAAGGATGAATCGGGGCGCCCGCTGGGGATTGTCCACCGCGATGTGAACCCCAAAAATATCCTGATCAGCGACGAGGGCGAGGTAAAGCTAACCGACTTTGGGATCGCCAAGGCGCTGAACCTCATGTATAACGAGGAAGGCGAAGTGATCGCCGGCAAGGACGAATACCTCTCGCCCGAGCAGGCCAACTACGAGGTGACCGACGCCCGCGCTGACCTCTTTGGCACCGCGATCGTCCTGAGCGAGCTGCTGCTGGGCTATAATTTGTTCGAGGAAGACGAGCCCGCCGACACGCGCCGCAACATCATTGAGAAGCCGATCCCCGACTTTTCCGAGCTGCGCCCCGAGATCGACGAGCGCCTGAACCTGCTGCTGCACGCGGCCTTCAAACGCCCGCGAGATGAGCGCTATCAGACGGCCAGCGAGATGCTGCACGCCCTCGAAACCTACCTTTACAGCGACGGTTACGGCCCCACCACCGAAAAGCTGTCGAGCTACATCCGCGACCTCTACGGGCGCGATGGTGGCAACGCGGGCGCCCGCTGGCTGGCGGGACAGACCCCTGGTCTCGCGCCGGTAGCCTAATCCTATTGCCGAAATTTCTATGAGTTCTCAAGGCCTCACTCAAGTCCAGAAGCAGACGCAGTCGCTCGTGCTCGCGCCCCAGTTGCGGCAGTCGCTGCGTATCCTGCAGGTGCCGGCGATGGAGCTGCGCAACGAGATCCTCGAAGAGCTACAAACCAATCCCCTGCTTGAGGAGTCCGCGCAGGACGGACCGAGCATCGAGGATCAGATCAGCGACCGCAACGAGACCACCGAGCCCGAGAGCAACGACGGCGAGATGGATTTCAAAGAGGACTACGATATCCTCAACAAGCTCGACGAAGACTGGCGCGAATACTTTGCTCAGGAGAATAACAACAACGTCCACACCAGCGACGACGCCGAGCGCCGCCAGCACTTTTTCGACAGCTACGTGGCCGAGACCTCGCTCCAGGAGCACCTGCTCCAGCAGATCGAGATGAGCGAGTGCGACGAGGACGAGGTCAAAGCGCTGCAATTCCTCATCGGCAGCATCGACGAGCGCGGCTTCATCAGCAGCAGCATCTCCGACATTGCCCTGATGGCCAACCTGCCGCTGAAAACCGCCCAGCGCGCCCACGAAATGCTCAAAACCTTCGACCCGCCCGGCATCGGCGCGGTCGACCTCCAAGACTGCCTCAAACAGCAGCTCAAGGCGCGCGGACGCACCCGCACCCTCGCCTGGGCCATTGTCAGCGAGCACTTCAACCTGCTCCTGCGTCGGCGCATCCCCGAGATGGCCAAAAAACTGGGCGTCAGCGCCGACGAGGTGCAGGAGGCCATCGTCGAGATCGCCCAGCTCGACCCCTCGCCCGGACGCAAATTCAGCGACGACTCCAACCGGGTGGTCACGCCGGACGTCAAGGTCGAAAAGGACGACGATGGCAACTGGCAGATCATCCTAAACAACGACTACATCCCGCGCCTGCGCCTCAGCAGCGTCTATAAAGAGCTGATCGCCAAGGGGCAGATCAAGGGTAAGGAAAAGGAGTATGTGCAGGAAAAAATGCGCTCTGGCAAGTTCCTCATCAGCTCAATCGAGCAGCGGCAGCAGACCATCGAGCGCATCACCCGCGAGATTCTCAACTTTCAGACCGCCTTCTTCGAGCAAGGCGTCTCCAAGCTCCGCCCGCTCACCATGAATCAGGTGGCGGAAAAGGTCGGCGTCCACGAAACCACGGTCAGCCGCGCCATTGCCAACAAGTTCATCGATACCCCCTTCGGCGTCTTTGAGATCAAATACTTCTTCACGCCCGGCTACACCGGCACCAATGGCCAGGCCATGTCCAACACCAGCATTAAGGACATGATCGCCCACCTCATTGAGCAGGAGGACAGCAGCAAGCCCCTCAGCGATCAGGAGGTCGTCAACATCCTCCAAGAAAAAGACATCAAGATCGCCCGCCGCACCGTCGCCAAATACCGCGAAGAACTGGGCATCCTCCCCACCAACCTCCGCCGTCAATACCACTGAGCAGTAGCGGAAAAACTACGAATCGCGCCAATCCACGCGAATCACTACGCTGAAGAGAGCAGCAGGGAAGTAGAGCCACGTCGCCTCGACATAAACCCTAACGGATGCAACGAAAGGGAACCCGGATGCCGCTCTTACTTAAACAAGCGATTCGTGCAGATTGGTGAGATTCGTAGTGGTTCCAACTCCGGTTTCGTTCAGCCACCGGCGACGATGCGGACAATTTCGAGTTTGTCGCCCTCGGAGAGGCGCAGTTCGCGGGCTTGGGGTCGGGTGAGAGCCTGGCCGTTGTGTTCAACGACGACTTTTTCGAGTTTTTGATCGAGCTGTTCGAGGAAGTTCGGCAGCGGGATGTCGGGCTGCGTCTGGATGGTTTCTCCGTTGGCGATGACTGAAATGGACATGGCTTTTAATCGATGGTGATTTGGATGGGGAGGCGCATGTAGAGGTGACGCGGGTCGTCGTAGGCTTGCAGCTCGCGCTGCAAGTCCTTGATTTTTCGGAGGATGGCCGCCTGACTGCCGACTTCGGGGCTATTCGGGCTGTCCTTGGAGCCGGCGAAGAAATCGGCCAGCGCTTCGGCTGGGGTCTTGGGCGTGGGGATTTCGCGCACTGGGGCGTCGGCTCCGAGCCCCGCCTGCTCGGCGGCGTGAGCGAGCGCGGCGGCGAGGCCGCCCAGCTCGTCGACCAGCCCGATCTCCAGCGCGTCGGCACCCGACCAGACACGCCCAGCGGCCACCGCGCGCACCTCGGACAGCGGCAGGTTGCGCCCCTGAGCCACGGTTTCGAGGAACTGGTCATAAGTGCGGTCGACCAAGTCCTGGTAGAGCGCCATCTCGGCCTCGGTCTTGGGTCGGGCAATCGAGCCGATGTCGGCAAAGGGGTGAGTGGCAACGAGGTCAAAAGTGACGCCGTTATTGTTCGCGATCTGCTGCACATTGGGCAGCACCCCGAAGACGCCAATCGAGCCGGTGACCGTGCTGGCGTCGGCGAAAATAGTGTTGGCTGGGGCAGAGATCATGTAGCCGCCCGAGGCCGCCGCGCCGCCCATCGAGACGATCATCGGCTTTTCGCGAGCGGTCAGCTCGACCTCGCGGCGGATAATTTCGGAGGCGTAGCTGCTACCGCCGCCGCTGTTCACCCGCAGCACCACGGCAGCGACCTTCGCATCTTTGCGCGCCTCGCGAATACGCCGCGCCAGACGGTCGCCCACGATAAACTCTTCACTGGCAAAGCCGGAAACGATGCTGCCCTCGGCGTAAATCAGGGCGATGTGCCGCCGCGAGGGCACTTCGGAGCTCGGCGCGATTTGC
>CAYQTM010000112.1:4458-6049 GCA_964420355.1 uncultured Opitutales bacterium | reverse complement strand
AGCCGTCGATGAGGCGTTTGTGGCGGAGGAGTTCGCGGACGACGGCGCGGTCGTCGAAGGGGATGATGGTGTCGGCGAATTCCTGGTAGGTTTCGTGGCCTTTGCCGGCGATGAGGACGCAGTCGCCGGGTTGGGCGGCGTCGAGGGCGAGGTTAATTGCGTGGCGGCGGTCTTCGATGAATTGCGCCTGCTCGGGGCGATCGATGCCGGCCTTCATGTCCTCGAAAATCTGCGCGAGCGGTTCCTTGCGGGGGTTGTCGGCGGTGATGTAGGCCTGATCGGCGTAGTCGAGCACGGCGCGGGTCATCAGCGGGCGCTTGGCGCGGTCGCGGTTGCCGCCGCAGCCGAAGACGACGATGAGGCGTCCGTCGATCACCTCGCGCAACATGCGGCAGGCCTTGCGCATGGCGTCGTCGGTGTGGGCGTAGTCGACGACGATGTTGAAGGGCAGGCGCGGGTAGAGGCGCTCCATGCGTCCGGGCACGCCTTGGAAGTTGCCGATGCGCTCGATCAGCTCGCCGATGTCGCGCCCAGCGGCCTTGGCGAGGGCGAGGGCGGCGAGGATGTTTTGCACGTTGTAGTCGCCGAGCATGACGGTGCGCACGAGGGCGGCCTGGCCGTCCCAGAGCAGTCGAAATGTGGAACCATCCGGCCCGGTCTCCACGTCCTCGGACCGGATGGTTGCCTCGGGATGTTCCCCGAATGATATCACCTCAATATCTGGCGGGAGTTCCGCCAAAAGTTGCTGCCCGCGCGGGTCGTCGCGGTTGATGACGGCCAGACGCGGGGTGTTGCCGAGCTCGCCGGTAAAGAGGCGGCGCTTGACGGCGTAGTAGGCGTCCATCGTCTCGTGGTAGTCGAGGTGATCCTGGCTGAGATTGAGAAAGGCGGCGATGTCCACGCGCAGGCCGTCGACGCGACCCTGATCGATGGCGTGGGAGCTGATCTCCATGACGGCGCGCGGGCAGCTGGCGTCGCGCATCTGGCTGAGCATGCCGTGGATGTCGAGCGCCTCGGGGGTGGTGCGAAAGCTGGGCAGGGTGCGCGCGCCGAGGTCGTAGCGCACGGTGCCGATCAGGCCGCAGGGTTGGCCGGGCTGGGCGAGCAGGTGTTGCAGCAGCATGCTGACGGTGGTCTTGCCGTTGGTGCCGGTGATGCCGATGATTTCCAGCGCCTCGTCCGGTGCCCCAAAGAAGCGGCGCACTACCTGAGCCGCCGTGCGGCGGGCGCTCTCCACCTGCACGTAAGCCACGCTGGGGTGACGTCCGGCGGGTTCCTCGCTGACGATGGCGGCGGCTCCGCGGTCGATGGCCTCTTCGATGTAGTGATGCCCGTCGGTGCGCAGCCCTGGAAAGGCGAAGAACATCGAACCGGGCGACACGCGGCGGCTGTCCGTGCAGATGCCGCTGATGCGCTGGTTCTTACGTCCGCTCAGCGCCACCACCGGCAGCCCCTCAAATAGCTTTTCAATCGTGTGCATAAGTGCCCTGGGTTTCTCTTGGGTGCGCATCCGACGCGGAAAGTTCCGTCGCTGCCGCTCCAGACTCCGCTGAAACAACGCGCTATAGCATTCTGTTATATCACTAACCAT
>CAYQTM010000112.1:0-4358 GCA_964420355.1 uncultured Opitutales bacterium | reverse complement strand
GCTCCAGACTCCGCTGAAACAACGCGCTATAGCATTCTGTTATATCACTAACCATATCGGGAAATTTAAAAGTCAGAATTCAAAATTCAGAATTCAGAAGGGATGCAAGGTGGAAGTAAAAATTAAAAAGGTAAAAGGAAAAAATCACCAAGTCAGAAGTCGCAAGTCACAAGTCAAAGGCCGAGCCAGACTTTTGAGCTGTCGCAATAAGCAAAGCCGCACGGCAGCATTATCATGCATACATAATATAGCGATTTCATGTCATAATTCGGCAACAAATTATTTGGTGCTCAAGGTTTTAGGTTCTTTGAGTTTGGCATGATAATTAACGAGAGCTATTAAAATCGATAAGCTTATAAGGCCAGCAAGTATTTTCGGGAGGAGGGCTTGGATAACTCCAATAAGAAAAATTCCGATCGCCATGCCCGTATAACATAGGATGCGCCTCTGCTTTAAGCCTTGTTTTCCATGCTTTGCGAGCAAAGCATTGTACTTTTCAATTTGCTTCGCTTCGATCTCTCGGCGTTCTTCTTTAGTGCGCAATGAAAATATCGCGAAGCCGGTTGCGGCTATAAATACGCTCAGCAGATTTATCTCATATAAGCCGATATAGTCGTCTTGTGGAAAAATGAAATGCCTAATAAATAGAACAGCAGCCCCAGCTATAAATACAGCGAGACCAGTAAAACGAACTCGATCTCGGTTTTTGCGAGAGGTTGCTCTAAAAGCTTCTCGGAGTTGTTCGACTAGGGGCTTCATGTGAAAGAGGCTAGTGTGGCTAATGGCTGGTGCCAGTGTTTATAAAAATTTTGCCTTTTGAATTCTGATTTTTCTGACTTGCGACTTGTGACTTGTGACTTGTGACTTGCTACTTGCTACTTGCTACTTGCTACTTGCTGTATGTAAATAATTTGCTGCCGGCGCTTTCGCTTTCGATGCCTAAATACTGCACGAGGCTTTTTGCGACTTCGGCGAAGATGGGGCCGGCGACGCTGCCGCCGTAGCCGACGCCCGAGCCTTGGGGGTCGTCGAGGACGACCGTTATGACGAGTTCGGGATCTTCGGCAGGGAGGAAGCCAGAGAAGCTGGCGATGTGGTGCTCGCGGGAGTAACGCCCGTCGATGACCTTTTGGGTGGTGCCGGTCTTGCCGGCGGGGCGGTAGCCGGGGACGGCGGCGTGGCGGGCGGTGCCGTTGGGCGTGGGCACCTCGGCCAGCATCTCGCGCATCAGGGAGGCGGTGTCGCTGCTGATGACCCGGCGGCGGCGCTCGGGCGCATAGCTAAGCAGGGTCGAGCCATCGTGGTCGAGGATGCGGCTGACCACCTGAGGGCGCATTAGCACGCCATCGTTAGCAATCACCGAGGTCGCCATGTGCACCTGCAAGGGCGTGGCGGCGATGGCGTGCCCCATCGGCATCCGGCTGATGGTGAGGCCATCCCAGTTGCGCGGGTGCGCCAGCAGACCGGTCTCTTCAGGGAAGCCACTGGCGTAGAGCGGGTTACGGTGTCCGCCCAGGCGGGTGGGCTCGCCGTAGCCAAAGGCTCGGGCGTAGTCGTAAAGTGATTGCTCGCCCATCGCCATGCCGAGGTGCGCCGCGCCGCGATTGCTCGATTTGACCAGCACCTCGCGCACGCTCAGCACGCCCATCGCATGGTCGTCCTCGGGCAGGCGGATGCTGCGCCCTCGGTATTCGACGCTGGGCTGGGCGCAGTCGATGGTGTCGGTCTCGCGCGCCACTCCGAGGTCGAGCGCGGCGGCGGTCGAGACGATTTTAAAGGTCGAACCCGGCTCGATCAAGATGGCGAGGGCGCGGTTGCGGCGCTGCTCGGCGGTGGATTCGCCGTAGTCGTTGAGGTCGAAAGTGGGGGCGCTGGCCAGCGCGTGGAGGAAGCCGGTGCGGGCGTCGCTGACGATGATGGTGGCACCGCCGGTGGGCTGCCACTTCTCAATGGCTTCGGCCAGAATCTGCTCGACGCGGTGCTGGATAACGGTGTCGATCGAGAGCTGCACGGTGTGCCCCGGATGCGGCTCGATCTCCTGCGTGCGGGCGCGCACCAGCTCATCCTTGCGTCGTGAGCCATCGCGCTGGGTCTCGCGCCAGCCGGGTTGCCCGCGCAGGTAGTAATCGAGGTAGCGCTCGACCCCGGTGGCCTCGCCGGTCGCGTTGATGAAGCCGATCAGGTGCGCCGCGCGGTGGCCGCCGGGGTAAACGCGCTCGTAGGCGGCGTTGCCGTAAACCGCCCGCACGCCCAGCGCCCGCACGCGGTCGTAAACATCGCGCGGCACGCGGCGCGCCAGCACCTTCCAGCGCACCGGACGCCAGTTCTTGATCGCCTCGGGGTCGCGCGGCGGGTATTTCAGTTGAAAGGCGGTGCGCACCTCGGCGGCTGGGATGCCCAGCGCGAGCGCGATGGTGTCGGCTTTCTCAAAATCTTCAAAGTCAAGCACATAGGGGTCGACGCCCACGGTCAGCAGCTCGCGCGATGTGGCCAGCACTTCGCCGCGACTGCCGATAATATCGCCGCGCCGCGCGTCGAGGGTCATCGTGTGGGCGCGCGACTTGACCGCAACCTCGCGAAACTCGGGTGCCGCCGTGATGTGCAGATAACTCAGCCTCGCTATCACCCCGCCAAAGGCCAGCAGCACCCCGATCAGGAGCAGCGCCACGCGGTAGGGCGATATGAAGGTCGGCAGGCTCATCGAGGCAGGGCTTCGCGATAGACGGCGGGCACAGGTTCGTAATCAGCGCGGCGCGGCTCCTCGCTGCGGGCGAGCGCGCGCTCGTCGGTCTCGGGGAAGTTGCGCAGGCGCACGACGGCGGCGGGGTCGGGGCGATCCAGCTCCAGCCCGTGCGCCTGAGCGAGCATGACGAGGTTCTCCGGCTGTTGCAGGTCGGCCAACTGCCCTTCCAGCAGGCGCAGCTTGCGCTCTTCGATTTGAAGCTGTTGTTCCTGCACGCGAATCTCCCGCGCCAGCGACTCGGTCTTCACCCGCAGCGACACCACACCCAGCGCCACCACCGTAACTACAATCAAAATCCCCACTATCAAAAGCGAGATGTTCAAGAAATAAGAAGTCTGTGCCGTGCGCGTATTCATAAGCCTGTGGGGTTATGCAGTGGAGTTGCGAAATTTTCTGAATTTTGAATTCTGAATTCTGACTTGAAAAAGATAGGCAGAGCTCCCGTTTGTGGGAGCCCTACCATTTCCGCAGCGCTCGTAATCGGGCAGATCGGCTGCGTGGGTTTGCCTGACGTTCTGTTTCAGTCGGGGCAAGAGGTTTGGATGAAAGAAGGGTGGCGACGGGTTCGCGGCTCTGTTGCGGGCGGTTGTCGAAGCGGTCGACGGGTCTGCCCGCCCACTCGCGGAAATGGCGTTTGACGATGCGGTCTTCCAGCGAGTGGAAGCTGATGACGGCGAGGCGTCCGCCGGGCTTGAGCGCGGCAAAGGCTGCGGGCAGGGCGGCTTCGATTGCGGCCAGCTCCTCGTTGACCGCCATGCGGATGCCCTGAAAAGAAAGAGTCGCCGGATGCAGCTTGCTCCTCCGCTTCCAGGCGGGCGGCATGGCCTGCGCGATCACATCAGCCAGGCTACTGGTCTGTGTTAAGACGCCGCTCCCGCGCGCTTCGAGAATGGCGTCGACCACCCGCTTCCACGAACGCTCCTCGCCGTAGTCGCGGATCGCCCGCACCAGCTCGTCGCGGCTGGCGGTTTCGAGAAACTGCGCGGCGCTGCGGCCCTCCTCGGGATTCATCCGCATGTCGGCGGGCGCGTCCTTCGAGAAGGAGAAGCCGCGCGCGGCCTCGTTCAGTTGGAAAGAAGAAACTCCGAGATCGAAGAGCGCCCCTTCAAAGCTCCCCAGCTCCAGCGCCCCGATCTCGGAGAAATTTGCAGAAATAAAAGTGATGCGCCCCGGAAAGTCCGTCTCCAGCGCCTCGGCACGGGCGCGCGCCGCCGGGTCGCGATCGAGCGCCACCAGCTCGGTCTCGGGCGAGGCCTCGAGCAGTGCCCGGGCGTGCCCACCGCCGCCAAAAGTCGCATCGAGGAAGCGTCCACCCGCCTGAGCTTGGAGTGCGTCGAGGCATTCCTGCAACATCACCGGGAGGTGTTCGCTCATCGTGGGGGCGTCATTGATTGGGCTGCTCGCGGCGTACATCGAGGATCGTCTTCCATCCGAATCGTGAAAGCTTGGGTGAGGCCCCGCTGCGGTAAGCGCCGACAGGCAGCAGGGGCGCGCCGCTGGTGGCGGTGCGGTGGGTGTCCGTCGCCGGCGTTTGGTCGAGCGTCGCGGACGGGTAACAACGGTGGCGGGCCCTGGCGTAAATCCTAAAGAGGGGATTTACCGAATCGCGTACATG
>CAYQTM010000111.1:895-6077 GCA_964420355.1 uncultured Opitutales bacterium | reverse complement strand
CGGCGCGAATCTCGACCACCGTGTTGCGCGAGTCGCTGGGATCGGGCGGAATCATCGCGATCAGCACCTGCTGACGCAGCGACTCGATCTGCGCCTCCAGATCGGCGATCTCCGCCCGCGCCATCTCGCGCAGCTCCTCCTCGGTCTGGTTGTCGGCGGCCATCGTGCGGTTTTCCTCCAGCTCGGCGCTGGCCTTTTCAAGCTGCGTGTAGAGCTCGACCAGTTGGCCGAGCTTCTGGTGCTCGCGCGACACAGCCGCTGCCCGCCGCGCATCGCCAAAGAAATCCGGCTCGGCCATCTTCTGGTCAAGCTCACCGATGCGGCGTTTAAAAGGGGCGATGTCTGGGATGCCTTGCATAAAACCGAAAAGAAAACGGACAGGCTCAATGCCCGACCGCCGAGGATTCGCCTCCAAGCAAAGCCTCGCCAAGCCCGCTTGGCAAGTTTTTCTGCTTTCGGATCGGCGAGCCACCCGCCCCGGCGCTCTCGCAGGCGCACAATTTGCGGGCTGTGGGCTTGGCTTGCCATGCGGCGTGATAGCCGATATGCATCGAGCTTGGCCTCGATTGACTTTGACTTATGAAATGTCCCAAGTGCAGCTCAGACGATAACAAAGTGGTGGATACGCGAGATGCGCGTGAGGGCATGGCGATCCGGCGGCGGCGCGAGTGCCTGGAGTGCGGCTATCGCTTCTCGACCATCGAGGAAGTGCTGCGCGAGGGCGTCTATGTGCTCAAACGCGATGGGCGACGCGAGCGCTTTGATCGCGAGAAGATACTCGGCGGCATCAGCAAGGCGATCGAGAAGCGCCCGATCGAGGCCGAGCGGATCAATCGTATGCTGGCCGATGTGCTTTATGCGCTGGAGAAAAACTATGATGTCGAAATCCCCTCGCAGGCGATTGGCGAGCTAATCATGGAGCGGCTCAAGACGCTCGATTCAATTGCTTACGTGCGCTATGCCAGTGTCTATAAACAGTTTCGGGACATTGAGGAACTGGAGCAGGATCTGGCGGCGCTGCGCAAGGAGCGCAAGGAACGCGGCTAAGCTAAGCCACTGCGCGGTTGCGGTTGGGGCAGGATTGGCTAGGATTGCGAAATATGCCGGAAGGGAAAGCCGTTTGTTCGATGTTTGGGGAGATCGCGGGTCGCTATGACTTGGCGAACCATGCGCTGTCGTTTGGGGTCGATTTTTACTGGCGCAAGCAGGTGGTCGACCGGGTGGCGCGCCTGCTGCGCGAGCGCCCGGAGGCTGGTGGGCAGGCGCGGGTGGTCGATCTGGCGACCGGGAGCGGCGACCTGGCCTTTGCGCTCAAGGATCGGCTGGGGCACGCCGCCGAGGTGATCGGGATGGACTTCTGCCAGCCGATGCTCGATGAGGCCGAGCGCAAACAGGCCGAGCGGGAGCGCCCGGCGGCGGAAACCATCGCGTTTCGGCAGGGCGATGTGCTCGATCTGCCGCTGGAAAGCGACTCGGTCGATGTCTGCACCATCGCCTTTGGGCTGCGCAATCTGGAAGATCGGGCGCGCGGGCTGCGGGAGATTTTTCGGGTGCTGAAAAAACCGCATGGCAGCTTGATCGTGCTGGAGTTCACCCAGCCGGACGACTGGTTCAAGCCCGCCTATTACTTCTACCTGCGCAGTGTGCTGCCGCGCCTCGCCCGCGCCGTGACCGGCAATCGCAGCGCTTACGAATACCTCGGCGGCACCATCTCGGAGTTCCCCGAACGCGAGGCGCTCCGCGCTGAAATCGCCGCCCAAGGCTTCGCATCGGTCACCTACACTGCCCTCAGCGCCGGCATCGTCGCCATCCACTACGCCCGCACTGGCACCGTTTGATTTCGCTGTGCAGGCGGACGAAATGCGCACCCGCGAGTTTTGCGTTTTGCGTTTTGCGATTTGCCTTTCCAAAATAGCGGCATGGCCTTTGATCTGCAAAATCTGCTGCGGGCGCTGCTGCTCTCGACCAGCGATCCACTGGATGTGAAAACCGTCCAGCAGGTGATTACGCGCTGGCACAAGGCGCACGAGGCCGAGGCGCAGGATGAGACCGAGGCTGCGGAGGAAGTGGAGGCCGCGCCTGCCGAGGTGCCGAGCATGGTGACTGCCGCGCAGATCCGCGAGGGGATCGACGCGCTGCGGGCGCGCCTGGAGGCGGAAGATCCGGTGACGCGCATCATCGAGGGGCCGCAGGGCTGGCGGCTGGCGGTGTCGCCGGAATACAGCGAGTGGGGTCGCCTGATGCGCAACGAGCCACGCCCCCAGCGGCTCAGTCCGGCTGCGATGGAAACGCTGGCCATCGTCGCCTACCGCCAGCCGGTAACGCGCGCCGAGATGGAGACGATCCGTGGGGTGTCGATCGACAGTGCGCTCAACAAGCTGCTGGAGGCCGAGCTGGTGCAGGTCACCGGGCGCGCCGAGCTGCCGGGGCGTCCACTGCAATATGGGACGAGCGACAAGTTTCTCGATTACTGCGGCATCCGCTCGATTGAAGAGCTGCCCGCCTCGGATGTGGTCTCGGCTCGCGAGCTGGATCGCTGGATTCGTGAGGCCGAGCAAGGCGATGCGCCCGGCGACCACGAGGTCGGCCTGCCAGAGAACGAGTCGCCCAAGCAAGCCGAGATTTTCGCAAACGACAGCTAGATTGGCTCGCTCGTCCGTCTATTTGAGACGGAATTCGATGGCGATGGTAGCGAGGCGTTCGGCGGCTTGGCCGGGCTGGAAGCGCCATTCGTTGAGGACGGTGTGGCGGGCTTGGCGGTCGAGGATGGCGTGGCCGGAACTTTCGAGGACGCGGCAGTCGGTGGGATATCCGCGCGGGCAGAGGGCGACTTCCAGCCACACGGTGCCTGTCCAGCCTCGGGCGACGGCCGCACGCGGGTAGCTGGGTGCGGGGTTGATGAGCGCCGCCGGGCCGGTCTCGCGCATCTCGCCGCCGGTGAGCTGTTCGGCAGAGGCCAGCGGCGTCGGCGCTTCAGCAGGGGTTGATGCGGGAGCGGGCTCGGGGGTTAAAACAGGCTCGGGTCGCTCGGCCTCGGGCTGGGGTGGTTCGGCGGGAGTGGGTTCGAGGCTTGGCTTGGGTTCGATGGGCAACGCCGTCTCTGCCGTCGGCTTGGGAGCGACCGGCTCGGGGGCGGGCGTGGGTTCGGGGATTTCGGGCACAAAGGTTTCGCTCGCTTGCTCGGTGGCGATCACGGGCGGCGGCGTCTCGACCACGGGCGGCGGTGGGACTTCGACGGGTTGCGGCTGCACCCAGGCCACTTGAATCGGCAGGCTCTGAGGCGCTTGTTCAATCGTCACCTCGAAGGCCTCCGCCCCGCTGCGCGCGACCAGCAGCGCAATCAGCAGATGCAGCCCGACCGAAAACCCGAGCCAGCCCAACCAGCTTTTCCCCTGTGAATGATCCTCACTCATGTGGCGTCATTTGATGTTCAAAATAGAGCTGGCGCACGCCCGCACGCCCGAGCGTCTGCATGACCTCCAGCACGCGGCCATGCGGCACCGAGGCATCCGCCGCCACCACGGCGACGCCGCGCTCGGGCGCCTCATGCATCAGGCTGCGAAAGGCTTGCTCGATGCCCTCGGCGCGGATCAGCTTGCCCTCGACCGCCAGATTGCCCTGGGCGTCCAGCTCCACGCGCCAGGCATCGGGCGTCTCCACCTCGGCGGCCTCCGAGAGCTGGGGCAGGACGATATCCAGCGCCGGGCTGGCGAAGGTACTTGTCAGGATGAAAAACACCAGCAACTGAAAAACTACGTCGACCAGCGGGGTCAGGCCGGGATCGGGCGACTCCTCCTCAAAGTCGATGCTGGCGAGAAAGTCGCTCATTTTTCGACGGCTTGCGCGGAGGCCTCGCGGCGCTCAAGGTCGGCAAACCACTCGCGGGCGGCGGTGAGGATCTGCTCGATGCGCCCGTTGAAGGCGCGGATAATCAGGATGAGCGGGATGGCGATGAGCATCCCCGCGACCGTGGTCAGCAGCGCCTCCCAGATGCCCCCGGCCAGCAGGCTCGGCGAGGCCATGCGCTCGTTTTTCTCCAGCACGCGGAAGGCCTCGACCAGCCCCAGCACGGTGCCGGTCAGCCCGAGCAGCGGTGCCACTTGCGCGAGCACAGCGAGGTGCTTGACCGGTGCCTTGGCGCGCTGCGTCCAGCCGAGGATGGCGGCCTCACAGCAGCGGCGGCGCTTGTCTTCGGGCAGGTTGGCGTGCTCGCGGAAGCAGGCGCTGAGCTGCCAGAGGGGCGAGGTGCGCGGCGGCGGCGTGGTGGCATGGTCGGACTCCAGCCAGGCTTCCAGCGCGCGGCGGTCGAGGCGGTGGCGCAGGAAAAACACCGTGCGCTCGGCACAGATCGCCACCGCAACCAGACTGGTGAGGAGCAGCGGCACCCCCATCAGACCCAGTTTTTCGAAGCCTTCGATAAAAAGATTGAGATTCATTCTCTTTTTTATTGATTATGCGTCTCAATCGCTTATGTCAATACTTATGCCAGCAAAACTTTCGCCTAATACACTGTCAGAACTGCGCGCGGCCTGGGATCGCTTTGCCGAGGAAAATCCGGGGGTGCGCTCCCGCGAGGTGGCGGCTGGGCTGGGCTGCAGCGAGGCCGATCTGGTGGCCACGGGGCGCGGCTCGCTGAGTGTGCGACGTCTGGATGCGACGCGGATGGCCGAATGGCTGGCGGCGGTGGCCGCGCAGCCACACTGGATGTGGCTGGTGCGCAACGAGCACGCCGTGCTGGAGAAGGATGTCGACGACCTCCGACCGGATGCCAGCGGGATGAGGCTCACGGGTGCGGACACCGAGCTGCGGCTCGATGCGGCGCAGGCGACCGATTTCATCTGCCTGCTGACCGAGCCCGAGCAGCGTCTGGCGGCGGCGGTGCAGGTATTCAATGCGCAGGGCGAGGCGGTGCTGAAGATTTATCTGAAGTCGCGGCGCGACAAGGAGGCCGCGATGGCGCAGTTGCAGCCCTATACCAGCGAGCTGGGCGAGGCGCTGGTCGCTTCGGCAAGCGCGCCGTCGGGCGCTGCGCCGACCGAGGCGTCCCCTCGGGTGGAACGGATGGTTGCGCGCAGTCTGCCCCCGGGGCTGCTCGATGCCTCGGTCGCGCAACAACCCGCCCTCGACCTGTCCGCGCCCCCTCCCGCCGCCTGGCCGGTCCCTGCCTGGGTTCCGCCCGCTG
>CAYQTM010000111.1:0-885 GCA_964420355.1 uncultured Opitutales bacterium | reverse complement strand
CACACGGAGCTGATCGAGGCGGCGGCCGCGCAACAGGCCAGCATCGAGCTATCGGCGGCCAATACCGGCGCGCACATGCGGGTGCGCCTGACCCCCGAGAACCTCAAGCCGATGGATAAGTGGTTCAATATCATGGATCGCGGCTTCAATCTGCACCTGCAGGAACCGGGCTTGGTCGAAACGCGGATTTCGAGCGCGGAGGGCGAGTTTGTCGCGCGGATTCTGAACGCCGAGGGGCAGGAAGCCCTGCGGATTGCCCTGCCCGCCAAGGTCGGCGAAGGGATTTCTTAAGGAAAGCTGAACTTACAAGCTAGCTATGATTGATTTACTGCGATTTTTTCGGCTCACGCCAAGACCCCAAGACCCTAAGCTGGGCAAGGCGTGGCTCGGGCTGCTATTTTGTATGGCGGTTGGGGTGCAGGCGGAGGAGCGGCTGGTAACTCTGGGTGGGCCGGCGACCGAGATCGTTTTTGCGCTGGGCGCGGGCGAGCAGGTGGTGGCGGTGGATGCCTCGAGCCTCTACCCCCAGGCGGCGCAGGCCTTGCCTAAGGTGGGCTATGTGTCGGCGATTGGGGCGGAGGGGCTGCTGAGCCAGAATCCAGGGCTGATTGTCGCCACCTCGCGGATCGGGCCGCCTGCCGTGGTGGAGCAGCTTGAGGCGGCCGGGGTGCCCATGTTGATCTTTGACTCGCCGAGCGACGCGGCTTCGCTGGAGGCCGCCATCACCGAGGTGGGCGCGGCGCTGGGACGCGAGGACGCCGCTGAGGCGCTCTGGGCGGAGATCGCGGGCGACCTCGCAGCCGCCGCCGCCAAGGCGCAGGGGTTTGGCCAGCCCACCGCCGTTGTGCTGCTCGGCAACCGCGGTTCGGCGCTGGCCGCCGGGCG
>CAYQTM010000110.1:0-6140 GCA_964420355.1 uncultured Opitutales bacterium | reverse complement strand
ATTGGCTACTTCCCGCCCGACGAAAAGTGCCTCGACTACCTGCGCATGACCGGGCGCGACGAGGCGCTGATCGAGAAGGTGCAAGCCTACTACGAGGCGCAGGGAATGTGGGGTGTGCCGCGCGAGGGCGAGGTCGATTACAGCAAGGTCTTGCAGCTCGATCTCGACTCGATTGTGCCTGCGGTGGCCGGCCCGAAGCGCCCGCAGGACCGCATCGACGTGCCCCTGCTCAAGGAGGAATTTTTGGAGCTGCCCGAAAAACCCAAGGCCGACGGCGGCTACGGGATCGACCGCGCGCACTTCAGCAAGCGCACCGAGGTGGAGGACGACCGCTACGCCGCGCCCGAAGACCGCGAGGTGTCGGGTGGCACGGAAGCTCTCGGCGACCCCACCGAGGAGGGCTGGAGCGAGAAGGAGATGGTGACCAACCGCCCGGCAACCCCGCCCAGCGGCGGCGGCACCGGCACCGGCACCAGCACCAAGACCGGCCTCGCCACGCTGGGTCACGGCTCGGTGGTCATCGCCGCCATCACCAGTTGCACCAACACCAGCAACCCGAGCGTCATGCTCGCCGCCGGTCTGCTGGCCAAGGCGGCGGTCGAAAAGGGGCTGAAAGTCCACCCGATCGTCAAGACTTCGCTCGCGCCGGGCTCCCGCGTGGTGACTGAGTATCTGGCCGAGACCGGCCTGCAGGAGCCGCTCGACGCGCTGGGCTTCAATCTGGTCGGCTACGGCTGCACCACCTGCATCGGCAACAGCGGCCCGCTCGACGCGCCCATCGAGGCGGCGATCGAAAAGGGCGAGCTGATCACCGCCAGCGTGCTCTCGGGCAACCGTAATTTCGAGGCGCGCATCCACAGCGCGATCAAGGCCAACTTCCTCATGTCGCCGCCTCTGGTGGTCGCCTTCGCGCTGGCTGGGCGGGTCGATATCGACCTCGACAGCGAGCCGCTCGGGGTCGACAAGGACGGGCAGCCGGTCTTCCTCAAGGACATCTGGCCGAGCAACGAAGCCATCCAAAAAGCCATGCTCGAAGGCATCCGCCCCGAGATGTTCCAGCAGCGCTACAGCGACATCCTCGAAGCCAACCCCAAGTGGGCGGCCATCGACGCGCCCTCCAGCGAGCGCTATCAGTGGAAGGACTCCAGCACTTATATACAGAAGCCGCCCTTCTTCGACGGCTTTGGCCTCGAGCCCGCCCCGATCGGCGAGCTGCGCGACATGCGTCCCCTCGGCATCTTCGGAGACAGCGTCACCACCGACCACATTTCACCGGCGGGTGCCATCCCCGAGGACGGCCCGGCGGGCAAATATCTGCTCTCAAAAGGCGTCGAAAAGAAGGACTTCAACAGCTTTGGCTCGCGGCGCGGTAACGACCGCATCATGACCCGCGGCACCTTCGCCAACGTGCGCATCAAAAACCTGATGGCCGACGGCAAGGAAGGCGGCTACACCAAGCTCATGCCCGAGGGCACGCCCACCACCATGTTTGAAGCGGCAGAGACCTACGCCGAGCGCGGCACCCCGCTGATCGTCTTCGGCGGCGGCGACTACGGCATGGGCAGCTCGCGCGACTGGGCGGCCAAGGGCAGCACCCTGCTCGGCGTGCGCGCGGTCGTGGCCAAGAGCTTCGAGCGCATCCACCGCTCCAACCTCATCGGAATGGGCGTCCTCCCGCTGGAATTCCCCGAGGGCACCGACGCCACCACGCTCGGCCTCGACGGCAGCGAAACCTTCTCGCTCACCGGCATCGACGACAACCTCAAGCCCAAGCAGACCGTCGGCCTCCTCATCCAGCGCGCCAACGGCCAAACCGAGCAGGTCGACCTCATCCTCCGCATCGACACCGGCATCGAAGTCGAATACTACCGCCACGGCGGCATCCTTCCATACGTCCTTCGGAATATACTCAAACAGGCATAAGCAAGCGACAAGTCACAAGTCACAGGTCACAAGTCACAAGTCACACGTCACAAGTCAGAAACCTGCGCCAAGCCACAACGGCGAGCCTCCGATTCTTTGCGTCTTCGCGTCTTTGTGTGAGTAAAAAAGCTCACGCCCGCTGCGCTCAAGTCGCAAAGACGCCAAGCTTTCCTAGCAAAGATTCGTGTGGATTGGTGAGATTCGTAGTTGTTTCCCCTTTTGTCAGCGACGTGTTATTCGGCTGCAAGCAGTTGTTCGAGGAGGTCGGCGCTACGGCGGGCACCGTTTTCTTCTTTGAGGCGCTCGGCAATCTGGGCGGCGGCTTCGCGGCATGCGGGATTGGCGGTGAGGGCGGCGACGGCCTGCGGGAGCTTTTCCGGCCAGCTGCGGCGCGCGAGCTCCATCCCGACGCCCAGCCGCTTGACCTGGTTCGCCCAGAACCACTGATCCGCGATGTGCGGAATAACGATCTGCGGTTTGCCCGCATGCAGCGCCGAGGCGGTCGTCCCCGAGCCGCCGTGATGGATCACTACCGAAGCGTATTTAAAGAGCGTGTCGTGCGGCAACTTGCCGACCACCATGATGTTCGGGTAGTGGCGGTCATCGGCATCCAGCCCCGCCCAGCCGCTTTGGATGACAATCGGCTTGCCGCGAGGCCAGGCACGCAGAAACCGCTCCATCACCTCGCGAATTTCGGCAAAAGCCACGCTCCCGAACGTGAGAATCGACACCGGCTCGATCGCCTCCAGCCGCTTCTTGGTCTCGGCATGCAAGGCACGGGCGGGCGGCTGCCAGCGCAGGTAGCCGACGTAGGCAAAGCGGCTCGACAGCGCCTCACGCGGCGGCGCAAAGAGGCTCGGCGACACGCCCACCAGCACCCCATCGCCGGGGCGCGTGAAAAAGTGCTGCGGCGCGGGCAGATCGGCGCGGTCGAGGTAAACGCCCAGCGAGTGGCGGATGACGCTCCTGACGAAGCGATCCGCCATCTTCCACCAGAAGCGGCTCCAGTAGCGCCCCAAAACCGGCAGCGGCAGGGGCGGCACGTTCTCGGGCGGTAAGTCCTTGCGCGGGATGGCGTTATGCGCCAGCGCCACCGTGACGAAGGGCTTCTTCGCCTCGCGCGCGATATGCTTGAACACCGGAAACAGGTAGCTGGCGACCAGCACGTCGTGCTCCTTGAGCTGCTCGCGCAGCGCGTCGGCCACCTCGGGCAGCCCCGGTGCCAGCTTGCGATACATATAGCGCAAAATTTTAACGGGCTTGCCGAGCTTGGCGGCCTCGCGCATGAACTCGCGGATCTGCTCCTGATTGCTCTCACCCAGCACTTCGAGGTGCTCCAGCCCCGCCTGCAAAACCTCGCCACGAAAGCTGCTCGGGCAGGCTAGGCTCACCTCGTGCCCACGCGACGCCAGCTCCGCCCCAAGCGCAAGAAAGGGGTAAACATCGCCAGTGGAGCCAAAGGTTACAATTAAGACACGCACAACTTACAATAGTATAGAGATCGCGACTCCCACTGGGCAAGCTCTTCTTTGGGCAGCGTGAAATTTTAAGCAGTATTTATTCGGCTATAATTCCGGTTCATGACTTATGATAAAATTGTAAATGCCGTTTTACTTGTTGTGATCCGGGCGGCAATAGGCTAGATTACTCATACACCCCTTAATGAAGACACTTACACCCCCCGAGTTTGACGAGGCCGTGCCTTGGGGCAGTTTCCGTCCGCAGGGCTGGCGCGCCGTGCAGTTGAGCAGCGCGAACCACTTGCCCGCAAACGCTTTCGTGCGTCGCCTCTCTGTTGCGCTCAAAGCGCCGCTGCGGCAGTGCTTGAGCACGCCCTTGGATGTGAAGCGCTGGGGGATGAAGATGCGGCTGCTGCCGCGCGGCAATCGCGCCGAGCAAGACCTGCTCTTTTTGCCGCAGTTTTTCGCGCGCGAGGAGCGGAACTGGCTGCGCGATCTCTTCCCGCTCAACGGGGTATTTATCGACGTAGGTGCCAATATCGGCAGCCTGAGCTTCTGGCTCAACCGCCACCAATGCCGCGGCTGCAAGCTCCACGCCATCGAGCCCGACCCTGAGCTGCGGCGGCGCATCTATTACACCAAGCAGCTCAACAAGCTCGACGGCCTGCAAATCCACAACTGCGCGATCGGCGACCACGACGGCGAAGCCATCTTTTACATCAACAAGGAAGACCGCGCGGAAAACAGCCTCGACATCAGCCGGGGCACCGGCAGCAGCCTCAGTGTGCCGCTGGTCAGCCTGCTCGGCTTTTTCAATCGCCACCAGATCGAGCGCCCGGACATCGTCAAACTGAACACCAATGGCAGCGAAGACGCCGTGCTGGAGGCCTTCTTCCGCGACGCCCCGCGCAACCGCTGGCCGGCCACCTGGCTCATCAGCATCCGCCACCGCCACGACGAGATGCTCGCCGAGCTGCTGCGCGAGACCGGTTACCAGGAAACCGGCCACAGCCCATCCACCGTGCTCTATCGCCAGCGCCAAGAGACCGCAGGGTCGTGAATGCTCGGAATAAACCGCACCGCCAACCCTCTTACCCCACGTCAACCTGATTCCAACACTCAAAATATAACCCTATGAAAGGCACACTCTTTTTATTCGTGGCTGCGATCGGCGGCCTGATCGGTTTCAAAATGCTGACCAGCCCGTCCGAGGCGCAAGCGGCGATGAGCTCGGCGGACATGGCCATGATCGGCGTGGCCGACCAAGGGATGCCCAAGCTGGAAGTGACCACCCTCGACGGCGAGAAGCTGACTGCCAAGGACTTGGAAGGCAAGGTCGCCATCGTCAACTTCTGGGCGACCTGGTGCCCGCCCTGCGTCGCAGAAATCCCCTCTTTCATCGAGCTGCAAAAAGAATACGCCGACAAGGGCGTCCAGTTCGTCGGCCTTTCGGTTGACCGCGGTCCTCAAAGCGCGGTCGCCAAGTTCGCTGAGTCGCGCAAAATCAACTATCCCATTGCGGTAGTCCAGAGCGACACCTTCGAGCGCTTCGGCGGCACCGGCCCGACCCCCTACACCCTGGTCTTCAACGCCGCAGGCCAGGTCACCGAGCGCTTCGTCGGCCTCGTCCACACGCCCCCGATCGAAGCCCCCATCAAAAAGGCGCTCTAGCGGAAAGGCATTCAAGCCGAAAGCGCCGTCAGTCGCTCGACCCATGCGTTGAAAATGGGGCAGACCTTGCGCATCCTCTTTTTGCTGTCGATGGTCGCTTACATCTGGCTGTCGGGCGGGTTGATCGCCCTCGGGCTTCGCGCTTGACCCCCGTGGCGACGGGCGCGAAGCTGAGTCATGCGATGGGGCTGGGCAGGGCAACTGGGTTGGGCGCTGGCTGGCGCGGTGCTTGCGGGTGCCGCAATGGCGAGGGGCGCACCCCCCGCCGCCCCCTCCCCCCACGCGCCGGAAGCGGCAGTAGCGGGCTTGTCCCGCTATGAGCCGGTTTCGGGGATCACGGGTCGGCTGAACTCGGTGGGATCGGACACGCTCAACAGCCTGATGACCCGCTGGGCCGAGGCCTTCCGCCTGCACCACCCCGGCGTGAATATACAGGTCGAGGGCAAGGGTTCCAACACCGCTCCGCCCTCGCTGATTGCCGGCACCGCTAAGCTCGGCCTGATGAGCCGCCCCATGCATGCCGACGAGCGCGCGCGCTTCATCGACGCCTTTGGCTACCCGCCCACATCCGTCGGGGTCGCGCTCGACGCCCTCGCCGTCTTTGTCCACCGCGACAACCCCGTCGAAACCCTCTCGCTCGCCGAACTGGACGCCATCTTCTCCACCACCCACTACGGCGGGCGCCCGGCCATCCGCACTTGGGGCGAGCTGGGGCTGGAAGGTGCCTGGGCACCGCGCCCCATCCAGCTCTACAGTCGCAACAGCGCCTCCGGCACCTACAGTTTTTTCAAGCAGCACGCCCTCTTTGGCGGCGACTTCCTCCCGAGCGTGCAGGAGCAGCCCGGCTCGGCCACCGTCTTGCTCAAGGTGGCCGACGACCCCTTCGCGATCGGCTACTCGGGCATCGGCCATCGCAACGCTGGGGTCAAGGCGCTCGCCCTCTCGCACAACGCCACCCCGCCGCATCCGCCCAGCTACGCGGCCTGCCTCAGTGGCGACTACCCGCTCACGCGCCTGCTCTTTATCTACCTCAACAAGCCGCCCGACCAACCGCTCGACCCGCTCACCCGCGAATTCTTCCGCTTC
>CAYQTM010000109.1:3245-6158 GCA_964420355.1 uncultured Opitutales bacterium | reverse complement strand
CGGGCGCGACACTCAGGGCGCGGGCATCCTCACGCTTGCGGGCGGGCGCAACCTTTTTGACAGCTATACTGGCTATAAGCCCGTTAGCGAAGAGGCGCTCATCCAGACCAACCCCGATTTCATCTTCATCGGCAGCCACGGCTCGACCGATGCCGAACCGCGCGAGCGCCTCGCCGCGCTCGGGATGGAGCGTCTGGCCGAGGCTACCGGCGCCGAGCTGCGCCTGCTCGATCTCAGCGAATACCTGAGCTTTGGGCCGCGCACGGGCAAGGCCGCCCTGCGCCTGGCTGAAATCTTTGCGGAGGGCAGCGAGTAACCGCGAAGCATGGAGGCCGTCATCCAGAGTCTGCGCAGCTTTTGGCAGCAAACGAAGTCCAGCGAGGCCGACCCGCGCGCGCGGCGTCGCCTGCTGGTGTTTGGCGTGCTGCTGGCGCTGCTGCCGCTGGCGGGGCTGCTCTCGCTGATGCTCGGGCCGATGGAGCTGAGCGCGCGCACTGTGCTGGGCGTGGTCGCGGGCAAGCTCGGGCTGGGGTCGCTGGCCGATTTCACGGTGGGCGAGACGGTGGTGGTGTGGGACATCCGCCTGTCGCGGGCGCTGCTGGCCGTGCTGGTCGGGGGCGGACTGGCGATGGCGGGCGCGACCATGCAGGGGGTGTTTCGCAATCCGCTGGCCGACCCCGGCATCATCGGGGTTTCGGGGGGCGGGGCGATCGGCGCGATCCTCATGATCGTGCTGGGCGGGCGCATCCTGCCGCCGAGCTTTTTCGCGAGCTTTGGGCTCTATGCGGTGCCGCTGGCGGCCATGCTCGGCGCGGTGCTGATGACTTTTCTGATCTACCGGCTCTCGCTTTCGCGCGGGCAGGTGGATCTCGTCTCGATGCTGCTGGTCGGCATCGCGATCAACGCCCTCGGCGGCGCGCTGATCGGCCTGATGACCTTCATCTCGACCGATGAGGAGCTGCGCACCATGACTTTCTGGGGGCTGGGCTCGCTGGGGCGCGCCAACTGGAACCTCATTGTGCCCGGTTTGCTTTTTATCCTGCCGCCGCTGCTCCTGCTGCCGCGCTATGCGAACGCGCTCAACGCCCTGCTGCTGGGCGAGGCCGAGGCGCGGCATTTGGGCATCAACACGCGGCGGGTCAAGACGCTGCTGATCGCGCTCTCGGCCTCGATTGTCGGGGCGACGGTGGCGCTCTGCGGGACGATTGGCTTTATCGCGCTGGTCGCGCCGCACATGATGCGTTCGGCGATTGGCCCCGACCACCGTTTTCTTATCCCCGCGGGCGGGCTTTGGGGGGCGGCGCTTCTGCTGATGGCCGATCTGGTCGCGCGCACGATGGTGGCACCCGCCGAGCTGCCCATCGGCATCCTCACCGCACTGCTCGGCGCGCCGGTCTTCCTTTTCCTGCTGCTCCAACGCAAGCGCCTGTCCACCATTGGCTGATTTCCTAACATGATCCGCGCCAACAACATCGAAGTCATTCGCGGCGGCAAGGCCATCCTTGCCCGCCAGAGCCTGTCCCTGCAGCCGGGCGAGCTCAACGTGGTGCTGGGACCCAACGGCGCGGGCAAATCGACTCTGCTCAAGGTGCTGACTGGCGAGCTGGAGCCCGACAGCGGGCAGGTGTTTTACGAGGAGGTACCGCTCGCCGAGCTGGATCCGCCGGAGATCGCGCGGCGGCGCGCGGTGCTCGGGCAGAGCAGCAGTCTGGCCTTTGATTTCAGCGTCGCCGAGGTGGTGATGCTGGGGCGCATTCCGCATCTGAGCAGTTGGGAATCGCCGAAAGACCGTCAGGCCTGCGCCGAGGCACTCGAAGCGGTCGAGATGGCCGATTTCCGCCACCGCAGCTACCCGAGCCTCAGCGGCGGTGAGCAACAGCGTGTCCACCTCGCCCGGGTGCTGGCGCAGCTCGATGCCCACGCCGCCCGTGCCGAGGCCGCCGGAGAGCGCCGCGCCGCCTGGCTCTTCCTCGACGAGCCGACCAGCGCCCTCGATCTGCGCCACCAGCACGCCGTGCTCGAGCTGGCGCGTCGGCTGGCGCGCGAGCGGGGCATCGGCATCCTCGCGATCCTTCACGACCTCAATCTGGCGCTGCGCTATGCCGACCGCGTGGTGCTGCTCTCGCAGGGGCAGCAGGTCGCCGCCGGGGAACCGCTCAAAACCCTGACCGCTGAGAACGTCGGCAAGGTTTACGGCGTGCGCGCCGAAATCGTCTGCTCAGCCTACAATAACTGCCCGCTCATCAACGTTTTACACCAAGAACCCGCCACTTCTAATTTCCAATGACTATGACAACACAAACCGAATCCACCACCGAAACCACCCTCTCGCCGGAGGAGCTGGAAGCTCAGAAGGGGCTGCACGCGCTGACCCGCGAGGTCAAAACCGCCACGCTCGGCACGGTCGACGCGCAGGGGCATCCCGAGGCCAGTTACTCGCCTTGCGTGAGCGACGCCGAGGGCTGCTTTTACGTCTATGTGAGCGCGCTGGCCAAGCATACGGCCAACCTCAAACGCACCAGCAAGGCCAGCCTGATGCTGATCGAGGACGAGAGCGTCGCCGCCAACCTACACGCCCGCCGACGCGCCACCTGGGGCTGCGAGGTCGAAGCCATCGAGCGCGACAGCGAGACCTTCGAGGCGGGCATGGCGCGCTTCATCGAACGCTTCGGCGAAACGAGCAAGAACCTCGCAAACATGGAGGACTTCACGCTCTTCCGCCTAACACCAAAAAGCGGACGCCTCGTCCTGGGCTTCGGCAAGGCCTTCCGCCTCGACGGCTGGCAAATCGACAGCCACATGCGAGGGCGGCATCGACCGAGTAAGTGAACGAATTTTTAAACTACGAATCTCATGAATCCGCGCGAATCTCGCAATCACTGATTTTTTAAACTACAAATCTCACGAATCTAC
>CAYQTM010000109.1:0-3145 GCA_964420355.1 uncultured Opitutales bacterium | reverse complement strand
GCGAATCTGAGAGGAGCACTGAAGATGTTATTATGCCCTCTGGATAGTCTTTTTTAACGCAGAGGCGCTGGGGAAATTCAGAATTCAGAATTCAGAATTCAGAATTCAGAAAAACAGCGATTGGCTCTTGGCAAAGCGAACCCTCTAGATTTTAAAGCAATCACTGAATTTTTTCACTACAAATCTCACGAATCTACGCGAATCTGAGAGGAGCACTGAAGATGTTATTATGCCCTCTGGATAGTCTTTTTTTAACGCAGAGGCGCAAAGGCGCAGAGGCGCTGAGGAGTTAAGATGGGGTCGGGATTTTAGCCAATTGTTCAATGAAGTTATGAGGATGAGTGGGTGCCTTATATTAGATTGTTTTTGAAGTTGTCTGCATTTCTCTGCGCCTCTGCGTCTTTGCGCCTCTGCGTTAAAAAAATTCTGCTGTATTCCAACTGAATTCTGCCTTCTGAATTTTGAATTCTGAATTTTGAATTTCTTCTTGAGACTTAGACCCATTACCAACAAATGAGAAAGATAAAGACTATGCCACACATGAAATATAAATGGATGCAATTGAATGGCTGCCGGTTGGCGGCTGTGAGTGCCTTGGCGCTGGCTTTGCCCTTGCTGGGGCAGGAGGCCGAGCGCGATGCCGATGTCGAGATGGCGGTGGTTGCGACGCGCTCCGCCGAGCCGACCCTCGAGACCGCAGGCAGTGCCACGGTGGTCACGGGTGAGGAGATGCTGACGCAGGGCGCGACCAGCCTCGGCGATGCCCTGCGCTACGAGCCGGGTGTGACCGTGCCCTTTGACTTCGCCGGGCAGAGCGGCTTTGTGCCCTACCTCGGCGGCGGTGATCAGGGGATCAATGTTCGCGGCCTCGACGGCAATCGCGTGTCGATCCAGATCGACGGCATCCGCCAGCCCGAGGACTTCGTCGCCCAGGCCTTCCTCGATGCCGGCGGCCCCGGGCGCATCTACTTCGACCCCGCCGTCCTCGACCAGCTCGAAATCTACAAGAGCGCCGCTTCGACCCTCTACGGCAGCGACGCGATGGGCGGCACGGTCGACGGGCGCACGGTCTCGCCCTTTAGCCTGCTGGGCGACGACCTCGACGGCCTGACCGTCTCCGACACCCTGACCTACGCGACGGTCAACGAGAGCATCAACAATCGCCTGGTGGCGGCGGGCGGCAATGGCACCCTCGGCGGCAGCCTGGTTTACAGCCTGCGCGACGGCCATGAGCGCGACAACAACGGCGACACCCCGCCCAATCCCCAGGACTTCACCAGCCACGCGGTGCTCCTGACCGGCGCGGCCAAGGGCGAGGCCTGGACGCTTCAGGCGACCGTCGACTACTTCCAGCTCGAAAACTTCACCGACGCCGTCGCGGCTGAGGGCGCATTCTTCGGCGGCGCGATCGTGAACGAGAACGTGACTCAGGACGACGAACGTGAGCGCCTGCGCCTCTCCCTGCGCGGCTCCTTTGAGCCGAGCGAGCCGCTGCCGGTTTTCGACAACGCGAGCGCCCACCTTTACTGGCAGGACGCCGAGTTCTCCACCGTGAACGTGCAGCAGGGCACCGTGCAGTTCGGCCCCTTCCCCAGCCCACGCGACCGCCGCAACGAGATCCGCTACCAGACCGAGATCACCGGGCTGGACGTGCAGGCCGACAAGCTCATTGCTGCGGGCAACAACACCCACCTGTTGCGCTACGGCGCAGAGGTCTCGACCTCGGATGTGCGTTCGGAGTTCCTGCGCATCGACGCCGGGCGTCCGCCGGAAGACCGCATCGGCATGGCACCCTCGGACGTGCTGCGGCTCGGCTTCTTTGCGACCGACGAGATCAGCCTTGGGCTTGAGGAGAAGTGGGTGATTACGCCCGGCATTCGCTACGATTTCTACGAGGTCAGCCCGGATAACCCCGCTGCCTTCCTCGACCGCACGGTGCCGCCCGGCAGCACCGAGCCCGTGCGCGCAGTCGACTACGAGAACGACGCCTTTGCGCCGAGCATCTCCGTGCTCTACCGCTGGCAGGACGGCCTGAACAGCTACTTCACCTACGGGCGCGGCATCCGCAACCCCAGCGCCGAGGAGCTGAACGGCGTCTTCACCCACGGCACCGACTTCATCGTCGTCCCCAACCCCGAGCTGAGCGAGGAGACCTCGAACAGCTTCGAGCTGGGCGTGCAGGGGCACCGCGCCGGACACAGCTTTCAGGTGGCGGGCTTCTATAACCTCTACGACGACTTCCTCGAAAGCAACGTGCTGATTCAGGACAACCCCGATCCGGAACCCGACGTGCTGACCACGGTGAACCGCCGCGAGGTCGAGATCTACGGCCTCGAAATGCGCTGGGACTGGCGTGGCACGGAGTCAGCAGGCACCTGGGAAGGCACCGAAACCGGCCTGTCCTTTGCTTGGACGGAAGGCGAACGCACCGACATCGACCAGCCGCTCAACACGGTCGAGCCTTGGCGCGGGGTGGCCTACCTCGGCTACGCCTCGCCCGAGCAACGTTGGGGCGCGCGCCTGACCGGCACCTTCATCGGCGAGAAGGACGAACACGACATCGACCAGACCACTGCTGCCGGCGAACTGGAGGGGGTCGACAGCGTCTTCCTGCTCGACGCCACCGCCTTCGTGCGCCTGAACGACCACCTGCGCCTGAGCGCCGGTGTCAATAACCTCACCGACGAGGAATACTTCCTCTGGACGACCGCCCGACGCGGCACTGGCCACGGCAGCGGCGCAGGTGCCGACCTCAACACCCAGCCGGGCATCAACGGCTTCCTCTCGTTGACCGCTGAATTCTAAACGCATCCAAAAATGAAACTCGAAGCTGCCTTCGCCCGTCCCGATGCCCCGTTGGCCGAACTCTTTCCCGCTGACAAGACGGGTCGCGCTCACGGACACGGGCACGGGCGAGGCAGCTCCGGGATGCCCAGTCAGCCGGTGCCGCCCTTCGAGGAATGGGCGCGCGAGGCCTTTATCGCCGGGCAAGGAGACCCGCTGGCGCTCTACCTGCACACGCCATTTTGTCGGCACCGATGCCTGTTCTGCCCGTTTTACAAGAACCGCACCAGCAAGGACTTCAGCGGACGCTACCGCAGCCTGCTCCTGCGCGAGATCGAGCTGACCGCCCAAGCGCTCGGTG
>CAYQTM010000108.1:0-6168 GCA_964420355.1 uncultured Opitutales bacterium | reverse complement strand
GTCAGCACCGAGAGCGCGTTCGCGCCCGCCGCCCGATAGCGCTGCGCCTGCTCGCCCGCGTTCATACCCGCCTTGATGTCTCCCGCCGATGGCGAGCGGCGCTTGATCTCAGCGATCACGCTCAGGCACCCCGGCTGGCGCAGCGACTCGATGAAACCCGCGCCCCGGCGACGCCCGGCGAAGGCCGCCAGCTCGGCCTCCGACACCTCGCGCAGGCGCGGCTCGATCTCGCGTCGCTTGGCGGCCATGATCTCGGCAAGCTTATCCATCGCGCCATCATTAGCCGCTTCCGCCCGCCAGAGCAACCGCGCAAACCCGCTCCGACAAAAAAATTGCGCACGGCGGCGAAATAGGGTTGCTTTTCAAATTAGAAGCCGTTTAGATGCACGGCTTTTCAGCAAATCATGACGACCGAAGAACAGAGCGAGCCGCGCCAGTCGCGCAACATGGGTGAAATGAGTTTTCGTGACACCGAGGTCTTGCAGCGCTACGTCACCGAGACCGGCAAGATGCTGCCGCGCCGCATCACTGGCCTGACCGCCAAGCAGCAGCGCCACTTTTCGCGCGAGATCAAGCGTTCGCGCAACATGCTGCTGATGCAGTAAGGACGCTCCGGGCTATGCAACGCCTGGACGGACAGCAGCAGGAGGATTTGCAGACGGCGGCTCGGCTATTGCAGGCGGGCGAGCTGGTTGCGATCCCAACAGAAACGGTTTATGGATTAGCCGCGAACGGATTGGATTCGGCGGCTGTGCAGCGCATCTTTGCGGCGAAGGGGCGTCCGGCGCACAATCCGCTGATTCTGCATGTGGCCTCGATGGAGGCGGCGCAGAAGCTGGCGCACTTCACGCCGCAGGCCGAGCGTCTGGCGGAGGCTTATTGGCCGGGGCCGCTCACGCTGGTGCTGGAGCGGCGCGCAGGCGTGCCCGATGCGGTGACGGCAGGTCAGTCGACGGTGGCGTTGCGGATGCCCGCGCATCCTGTGGCGGCGAGGCTTTTGGGGTTGCTGGATTTTCCGCTGGCGGCACCGAGTGCCAATCGCTCGGGCTTGGTCAGCCCGACCCGTGCGGCGCACGTCGAGGCGGACTATGCCGGAAGCGATGCGGTAGCGGCGGTGCTCGATGGCGGTGCCTGCACGCAAGGGGTGGAGTCGACCATCCTGCATTGCAGGCGGGATGGGCGAATCGCGATGCTGCGCTCAGGGCCGCTCGACGCGGCAGCCATTTTGGAGGCCACCGGCTTAGTCATCCAATCGCCCGAAAGTGCGCCGATGGTTCCGGGGAGTTTTCGGCGTCATTACAGTCCGCAAAAACCCTCGCGCGCCTTTGATCGCACGGAGGCCGATCCCGAGCGACTGGCCGACCCTGCGCAAGGCTGGCTCTTCTTTTCGGAGGCCGATCACGCGGCCTGCTCAACTAAGCCTACGGGACTTGTGGAAATTCTCTCGCCAGCGGGGAAGGGGAGCGAGGCAGCGGCGGCGCTTTACAACAAACTAAGGCAGCTCGACAGCAGTCCAGCGCGCGAGCTCAACCTGCAATGGATACCCGATGAGGTCGGCCACTGGGCGGGCGTGCTCAACGACCGCATTGGCCGTGCAATTGCCTCCTGACCGTTTTGGATTGGACGTGCCTGCTGGATTGACTCTGCCGCGCGCGCGCGTAAAAAGAGGGGTATGTCACCTGATTCGAAGATTTATGTGGCCGGGCATCGCGGGATGGTGGGTGCGGCGGTGGTGCGGCGCTTGCAGGCCGAGGGCTGTGAGCAGATTTTGACCGCCGGACGCGATGAGCTGGACTTGCTCGATCAGGCGTCGGTCGATCGCTATTTCGAGCTGCAACGCCCGGATGTCGCAGTGATCGCGGCGGCCAAAGTGGGCGGCATCCTCGCCAACAATACTTACCCTGCCGACTTCATTTATCAGAATCTGGCCATCGCCCAGCACACCGTGCAGGCGGCTTACAAACACGGGGTGAAGCGGTTGCTCTTCCTTGGCAGCTCCTGCATCTACCCGCGCGAGGCACCCCAGCCGATGCCTGAGGACTGCCTGCTGACCGGCTCGCTGGAGAAGACCAACGAGGCCTATGCCATCGCCAAAATTGCCGGGCTGAAGCTCTGCCAGTTCTTCCGCCAGCAATACGGGGTGCTCTTTCACAGCGCGATGCCGACCAATCTTTACGGCCCCAGCGACAACTATCATCCCAAGAACAGCCACGTGCTCCCCGCGCTCATCCGACGCTTCCACGAGGCCAAAGAGAGCGGTGCGCCCAAGGTCACCCTCTGGGGCACAGGCACGCCCAAGCGCGAGTTCCTCCATGTCGATGACTGTGCCGACGGGATTGTGTTTCTGCTCAAGGCCGACAATCCGCCCGACTGGGTGAACCTCGGCACGGGCAAGGATGTCACGATCGCCGAGGTGGCCTCGACCATCAAAGAGGTGATGGGCTTCGAGGGTGGGATCGACTACGACACCAGCAAACCCGATGGCACGCCCCGCAAGCTGATGGATGTCTCCAAGATGGAGCAGCTCGGCTGGAAAGCCAAACTGAGCCTCCGCGAAGGCATCGAAAAGGCTTACGCGAGTTTCAAGCAGGAACTGGCCGACGGAACCTTCCGCGAGGTTTGAGCCGCCTAGTTTTTATCTCACGCCAAGACCCAAAGACCCCAAATTTTATTAGCACGCCCGCTTCGCTCAAGACGCTAAGCCCGCAAAGAATAGCGTTTCGGATGAGTCATTATGCAGCGGCGCACAGGGCGGATTGTAAATCACGCACGAATTATAATTTTACAGAAGCGGGAACGAGATATTTACTAAGCTACATTCGCCGATCCGTCTTGATCAGACCAGAGCCAGTGGCGCTTACTGAAAGAGACGTTCGCGGACGATGCGGGCGTTGACCTGCCATGAGTTTTCGGCGTGGTAGTGCTCCCAGTCGGGCGTGGGCGGTTGGGCGAGGATGGTGCGCAGGCCTTTGGTGATGGCCTCGGCGGAGTCCGGCGGCACGCGGCACCCCAGTTCGTAGCGCTCGGTGACATCCGCCAGATTGCTCGCGCCACAGGAGACTAGCACGGGCTTGCGGTAGTGCGCGGCGACGTTGAGCACTCCGCTGGCGGAGCGAAAGCGCGCCGAGTAGGTCAGCAGAGCGTAGTCGGCGGCCTCGAAGTAGTCGGCCACGGTGGGTTCGTCGAGATAGCGCACTACCCAGCGCACGCGGTCGCCCACCCCGAGGTCGGCGGCCATCTGCTGGTAGTCGGCGCTTGGGGTCTGGCCGGGGCTGGCCTCGCTGCCGGCGATCAGCAGCCAGGGCTCGGGCACTTCGCGCAACGCACGCAGGACGAGGTCGATGTTCTTGCCATCGCGGATGTGCCCGAAACTGAGGAAAAGCGGCACATCGTTGGGAATATCCAGCTCCGCCCGCACTACTTCCCGACTGCGCTGGGGATCGGGGAAGGCATAGGGCCCGTGCGGAATCTGGCTGGCGCGCGGCCCGGGGTTCAGCCCGGTCTCCAGCTCGACCGGTGCGTGCAAGAAGGCCTCACGCAGAAAAGAATACCCCGCTTTCACCGACATGCGATGCCACCAGCGCGGCCCCACTACATAGTCGCGCACGGGATCATGCACCACCGCCCCAAAAACCACGCCCTCGCTCGCCAGCCGTCGCAGCCGACCCGCCCAGAGCGGTGCCAGATACTCCGAGTAGGTTGCAAACAGCACATGCCGCCAGCCGCCCGCACGCACCCGCTGCTCCAGCGTCGCCGCATCCTTCAATATCTGCCGCACAATCTGCCAGCGGCTCAGCAGCCGCGACCCGGCAGCCCGCACATGGGTGGACAGCCCGCGATCCTGCACATAACCCTCGGCCGCATGGGGAAACTCGGGCGGGCAGAGCAGCGTCACCTCGATGCCCTCAGCCGCCAGCGCCTGCGCCTGCTTGTGCGCATAATCAGCAATGCCCCCTTTGGCGACAGGACAAAAATACAGCAGGCGTGGCAGAGATGACATCGGCGAGACTACCCCTAGCAAGTCTCCAGCCAGAATGCAATGCGGAGTTATGCCTTACCAGTCCTCAATCAGCGCGGCTTAGAATGCGGTTTCGATGGGGTAATGCGGCCAGTGGGCGTCGTTGGTGAGGGCGGTGGCGCGGAGTTCGATGGCCTGAGCGATCAAGAGGCGGTCGAAGGGGTCGCGGTGGTGGTCGGGCAGCTTCTCGATGCGGGCGATCTCGTGCACCTCCAGCGGGATGCGCCGGAAGCCGTGCTGCGAAACCAGCGTGCCGGCGAAGGCCTCGGTGCTGATGTCCATCCGCAGCTTGCCGAGGCTGCGCTTGATCGCGATCTCCCAGATCGAGACCACGCTGAAGAGCAACTCATGTTCCTCAGGTGCGCCGAGCACGCGATCCCACCGATGCGGCAGGCGCGGATCGTCCTGCCGCCACCAGAGCAGGACGTGGGTATCGAGAAGATAACGCATGGCGAGGGGTGGCGCAGAGCCTCACATGTAGTCCTTCATCTCCTCGAGCGGCTCGCAAAAGTCGTCAGCCATCCAGATGCTGCCCTTGAGGTCGCCCCGCTTGCCCGCGCCCGAGAGCGCCGGGCTGAGCGGGCGCAGCTCGGCAACCGGCTGGCCGCGCTGGGTGATGACAAAGCGCTTGCCGCCCTGCGCCTGGCGCAGCAGGCGCGGCAGGTGCGTCTTGGCCTCATACGCGCCAATCGCAAAGGGTTCGTTCAACACCCATTTGTCTTCCGGCTCCTCATTCATAATAGACCAGTCTGACCGACCGGTCTTTATCGTCAACAAAAAAATAACCGCCCCCGCAAATTTTCCCCATTGAGCCATCCCCACGAAACGCCGAGATGGAGATGAAGATAGTCGCGATGCCCTATCGCCGATGTGAATTCCGCGAAAACTGGCTTTGCCTTTTTCATTGTCGAAACAGGCGTGGCGGGCTTAACTGGCGGAATGAATGTCGGGATTGTCGGCGCGTCTGGATACAGTGGGGAAGAGCTGCTGCGGCTTTTGCTGCGGCATCCGCGCGTGCGGGTGCAGGTGGTGACATCGCGCTCGCTGGCCGGGCGGGCGCTCGGTGAGGTGCTGCCGGGCTTGCGGCACCTCTGCGGCGAGCTGTGCTTCGAGCTGTCCGAGCCCGAGGCACTGGCGGCGCGCGACGACGTCGACCTCTGGTTCCTCGCACTGCCGCATGGCGTGGCCGTCGAGTATGCGGGCTCGCTGGTGGCTGCCGGGCGCAAAGTGATCGACCTCAGCGCCGACTTCCGCCTTGGCGACCCCGCTACCTACGAGACCTACTACGGCAAGGCGCACCCGCGCCCCGACCTCATGCTGGCCGCGCCCTACGTCATCCCGGAGCTGGCCACCGACCCCGCCTGGCGCAAAGCCCCGCTCATCGCCTCGCCCGGCTGCTACCCCACCGGCATCCAGCTTGCGCTCGTGCCGCTGCTTCGCAAGGGGCTCATCCCCAGCCAAGGCATCGTGATCGACAGCGCCAGCTCGGTCAGCGGAGCCGGCAAAAAAGTGGCTGAAGACTTCATCTTCTGCGAGCGCAACGAGAGCTTCAAAGCCTACGGACTGCCCCGACACCGCCACCTCTCGGAGATCGAAGAGCAGCTCGGCCAAGCCGCCGGACGCCCCGTCGCGGTGCGCTTCACCCCGCACCTGCTGCCGATCAACCGGGGCATTCACAGCACCATCACCATTCCCGCCGCCGCCGATGCCCTCGACCGCGCCCGCGCCTGCTGGCAACACCACTACCAGTCCAGCCCCTTCGTCCAGGTGCTCCCGGAAGGCCAATACCCCGACACCCGCACCGTCGCGGGCACCAACCGCTGCGACCTCAGCGCCTTCGCCGACACCCGCACCGGCCACCTCATCCTCCTCAGCACCATCGACAACCTCCTCAAAGGCGCAAGCGGCCAGGCCGTCCAGATCATGAACCTCGCCGCCAACTTCCCCGAAACCGACGGCCTGCTGTAACAGCACGCGCAACTGCGCTGCATCCCTCCGCGTTGAGCGCCGTCAAAGCCGGTGGCTGCGGGTCTCGAAGAGCTTGCGGAGGACGGGCAGGTAGGGCTCGCCGGTCTGGATGCTGATGTTGTCGACGCCGGCGGTTTTGAAGGCGCGCTCGACCTTCTCCCTGCGCTCGGGGTTGAGGCGGG
>CAYQTM010000107.1:0-6256 GCA_964420355.1 uncultured Opitutales bacterium | reverse complement strand
ACAAGCGCCTTTTTTGCCGATCGAGCCGATTTATTATCGCGTTTGCCACGCTGGCTGAACAGGGTGCCCCTAACTTTTGTTAAAAAAATCTTATGAGTGTGTTGCCAGTTGGTATGAAAAACGCGTGTGCGCGAACGGGTTTTTCGAAAATTACGAAGTTATTATGCTGTTTTTAGACGTTTTGGTTACTTTTTACTCCGACTGCTTGCCTTTTCGCCGATCTTCGTTTTACAAAGCCTTTGAAAATTAGGCGGACTTATAAGCCTTTGTTTTTTCTAATTCTACATCTGATTTTTACTGCAGCATCCTTATTACTAGCAGCTTATGCTATTTCTGCCCTGGCAAAAACTTACCCGTGTTGCGTCACGATCTGGATTGCCGTTCTTGAGTCGGTGCCAAACAAGCCACCCGATTGTAAAAAAATAACAAATCCTTAACAAGTAGTATTGGTTCATAAGTGCCTTGTAAAGAATATCTTAAAGCGCTTAATATCGACCATTTCTGCTGGCAAAGGGCGACGTTTATTTCGTATTTTAATGACCGAACGCCGCCCTGGCTGTTTAAGAACCCTAATTCCAGAACGATGCGCCCAATAATATTCCTGCCGCTTATAGCCCTGCTTTTTACGGCTCTCACCCTTCGCGGTTACGCCGTGAAGATCATCTACGACTCTGACTTTGGCCCCGACGTCGACGACGTGGGCGCTCTCGCCATGCTCCATGCTCTGGCCGACAACGGCGAGGCCGAGATCCTCGGCATGGGCGTCTCCTCGGGCGGCCCCAACGCGTATTACTCGCCCTCGGCGATGGATGTGGTCAACACTTACTATGGGCGCGGCCACCTGCCGATCGGCACGGTCTCGAACAGCCCGGTCAACCGCGACTCGCGCTACACGCACGGGATGATCCGCGAGTTCCCGCACGACCTCCAGCCCGGCACCGCGCCCGAGTCTTACAAGCTCTACCGCAAAATCCTCGCCGGCCAGCCCGACAACAGCGTGACTATCGTCAGCGTGGGCTTCACCACCAATGTCGCCAACCTGCTGAAGTCGGGTCCCTGCGAACACAGCTCACTGAGCGGCAAGGAGCTGATCCGCAAGAAGCTGCGCTCCTGGGTGGCGATGGGCGGACGCTACCGCAGCGGCTCGGAGTTCAATTTCGACATGGACGGCCCTTCGACCCAATACGCGGTCAACAACTGGCCCGATGACGTGCCGGCCATCTTCTCGGGCGGGGAGCTGGGCTGGATGTATAAGACCGGTGCGGGCATGCGCCACACCTCGCAGGACAACCCGGTGCGTCTGGCCTACGAGCTTTACAACAACATTTCCAATCGCGAGAGCTGGGATCAGACCGCCGTGCTCCACGCCGTGCGCGGCCACTGGGCGGACTACTTTGGCACGGTCGAGGGCGAGAACTACGCCTACTCCAACGGCTACAACTCATTTAAGGAATTCGATGGCGGAATTCAGCAGTATCTGACGGCCAAACAGGACGTCTGGCATGTCTCGGGGATCATTGAAGGCCTGATGAAGAAAGCGCCGAGCCGCTCCGACCCGCCGGCCTACAACCCCGAGCCCTATGTGCTCGCCGCCAACAAGGTGACCTCCACCGACCTCGTGCTGCACTGGGCGGACGGCGGCCCGACCCCCAACGGCTTCTCGGTGCAGAAGAGCGAAAACGGCGGCGCATACGTCGAAGTGGCGCAGACCTCCCCTTACGGCGAGCAAGCAGCGGTCAGCGACCTCAAGCCCGGCACCAGCTACAAATTCCGCGTCATCGCCCAATACCCCGACAGCGCCGACAACCTTTCCAGCAACGAGCTGAGCCTGACTACGCCCAGCCTGCCCGAAGGCGGCACCAACGTCGCCAACACCAAGCTGAACCTCGCTCTGACGAGCGATGCAGCGGTCAGCGGCAGCGTGAGCAACCAGCGCGGCACGCCGATGGTGATCGTTTACGACCCCAGCACGGGCAAATTTGCGGCGGACTCCGGCTGGGCCGAATACGGCTATCATCACCAGTCCAATGTCGGGCAGGTGAGCGAGAGTGACCCCTTCTTCTGGAAGGTCGAGTGGGATGCCCCCAAGTATATCAACAAGATTCAGCTGGGCGGCAGCTACGGGAACCAGCCTCAGCCCAACACCGCCTGGAAGCTGCAATACCGCCTCAACGGCACCTGGAACACCTTTGACAGCGGCGTCGGCGACTGGCTCGACGGCGGCATCTACCAATGGGGCGGCGAGAGCCAGACCCCGATTGTCGCCGATGGCTTCCGCCTGCTCTGCTTCTCGCATGAAGGCAGCGACATCGTCAGCCTGAGCCTGCGTGGCCGCGGTGCCCGCGCCGGGAGCGTCGACGACAGCAGCCAGCCGATCAAGGCCTACCTGCTCCAGTTTGTTGGCAACCACGACCTGACGCCCGTGCCGAGCGACCCAACCGAGCCGAACGACCCCGAGCCGGTCTTGACCCTCGACCTTAAGCTCGACTCGATCAGCTACGACAGCGCCAGCTTCTCCTGGAGCGGCGACTACGGCTCGCCTTCCGGCTTCGAGCTGGGCATTACCGCCAGCAGCGAGAACAAGGTGGTCGACCTGAGCGCCAGCGAGACTGCAGCGGCCGTCAGCGACCTGACCGCTGAGACCGCTTACACGTTCACCCTCAAGGCCAAATACAGCGACGGCTCGACCCTGAGCGACAGCCTCACCGCCACTACCAAGAGTGCGCCCGTGGCCGGCCCGGTTCCCGAGTCCGCCAATCTGGTGCTCGCCAGCGACGCCACCCTCAGCGGCAGCGTCGGGCAGGAGAGCGGACGCGGCACCTTGAGCTGCATCGTGTATAACCCCGAGACCCGCAGCTTCGAGACCCAGTCCGACTACGGCGAATACGGCGTCGACTTTCAAAAGAACCTCGGCGTGGTGAGCGAGAGCGACCCCTTCTTCTGGCAAGTCGCCTGGGAGGCCACCCGCGAGATCAATTACATCACGATCGGCGGCGCTTACGGCAACCAGCCCCAGCGCGACACCGCCTGGAAGGTGCAATACAGCTACGGCGGCCTCTGGTTCACGCTCGAAAGCGGCGTGGGCGGCTGGATCGATGGCGGCATCTTTGAGTGGGGCGGCGAGAATGCCCCGGCCATCCCGGCGGACGCCCTCCGCGTGATCTGCTACTCGGCCAACGGCAAGGATCTGGTCAGCATCCACCTGCGTGGACGCGGTGCCGACAACCTGCGCAACGCCGACAACTGGACGAACCCCAAGGCCATGCTCATCCAGCGCCTCGGCACCCCCGAATACATTATCAACCCGCTGGTCAGCGAGCCCCCGGCCAACCAAAACCCGGATCCGACCGAGCCAACCGAGCCGACCGAGCCGACCGACCCAACTTACAACAGCCCCGACGCCTCCATCAACCTCGCGCTCGCCGCCGATGCCACCGCCTTTGGCAGTGTGGCCGAGGGCGAAGGCCGCGGCACCCCGCTCTGCGTCACCTACGACCCGACGAACAAGAGCTTCGCCACCCAGTCCAATTGGGGCGAGTATGGGGTGAGCTTCCAAAAGAACCTGGGAGTGGTCAGCGAGAGCGAGGCCTTCACCTGGGGCGTCGAATGGGAGACCCCCAAGTATGTCAACTACGTGACCATCGGTGGCGCTTACGGCAACCAGCCCCAGCGCGACACCGCCTGGAAGGTGCAGTTCAAAGTCGACGGCACCTGGCAGACCCTCGAAAGCGGGGTCGGCGGATGGATCGATGGCGGCATCTACCAATGGGGTGGCGAGACCCAAAGCCCGGTGCTTGCCGAGGCTCTGCGGGTGCTCTGCTACTCAGCCAACGGCAAGGATCTCGTCAGCATCCACCTGCGTGGTCGCGGTGCCAAGGCCAACAACATCGACGACAGTTGGACGCAGCCCAAGGCCGCCCTCGTGCAATACATCGGCAGCCCCAGCACCGAGACGCCGCCCGTCCTCGATGACGGTGGAGAAACCGGTGGCGAAACGGGCGGTGACACCGGCGGCAACGAGAGCGATGTCCCCGCCAACGCCACCCTCAGCCTGACCCTCGATGGCAAGAGCCAAACCTCCGCCGACCTCTCCTGGAGCGGCAATTACGGCTCGCCCGATAGCTTCACCCTGCTGGTGGGCGACGCCGGCAGCGTCAGCGAGGTCACGGCGCAGGCGGGCGAAACCGGTCTTATCGTCGACAATCTGGTCGCCGGCACCACTTACAGCTTTGCGCTCGTCGCAGTTTACCCTGACGGCAATGTTCTGACCTCCAACTCGGTGAACGCCACCCTCCCCAAGGCGTCCAACCTCAATGAGCCGGACAGCCTGCTCAACCTCGCCCTCGCCAGCGACGCCTCCCTCAGTGGCAGCGTGCCCGAGGGCAAAGGCCGGGGCTGCGTCAAGTGCGTGGTCTTCGACCCCAGCACCGGCAGCTATGCCGCGCAGTCCGATTGGGGTGAATACGGCGTGAAGTTCCGCCAGAACCTTGGCTGGGTGACCGAAAGCAACGCCTTCTACTGGCGCGCTGACTGGACTTCGCCCAAGAAGGTCAACAAGATCGCCATCGGCGGCAGCTACAGCAACCAGCCGCAAGACGGAACCGCCTGGAAGGTGCAATACCGCAAGAACGGTGCCTGGATTACCCTCGACAGCGGCCTCGGCGGCTGGAACAACGGCGGCATCCACGATTGGGGCCGCTCCGGCACGGCCCCGGTCGAGCCGGATGCCCTCCGCGTCCTCTGCTACTCCGGCACCAAAGATCTGGTCAGCATCCACCTGCGTGGCCGCGGTGCCAAGAGCAACAACAGCGATGACACCTGGGCGCGCGCCGACGCCCTCCTCATCCAGTATGTCGATTGATTTGGTAGGCCGGGCGCGCTTGGCCTGTCCAGCCGCCCGGCCACCGTGCCTGCCCTCGGCTCTCAACCTAGCCAGCCTCTCGCCCACGACGCCTCCGGAACCCCGGGGGCGTCTGCTTTTGCTTGTCTCACAGCGCCAAACGCAGAGAATGCCGGGGAGGCTCATTCTTCTATCACCACCGATTCGACCGCATGACTGACATAATAAATTGGCTGGGACTCGCGCTGCTCGCGGTGGTTTTCGGGATGCAGTTGTGGATCTGGCGGCAACTGGCGGCGCGGGATACCTCCGAGAGCGAGCGACGGCTGACCGAACTGGCCGAGCAACAGGCGCGTCTGGCAACCGAGCAAGAGCGGCTGGAGAAGCGCTTGCGCGAGGAGCAGGAGCGCACGCGCGAGGATTTGCGCGGGGTGCTCAAGGATTACAATCAGGCGGTGCTCGATCAGGCGAAGGCCGCCGCCGAGGCGCAGCGGGAGCGGGGTGAGGCACTGGAGGCCAGCCTGCGCGGGCGACTTCAGGAGTCGGCGGAGACCCAGCGCGCGGCGTTTGAGGACTTTTCCAAACGTCTGGAGCGGCTGACCGAGTCGCTCGACAAGCGCGCCGAAACCCTGCGCGAGACCGTGCAAAAGCGGCTCGAAGTCTTGCAGGAAAACAACGAGCGCAAGCTGGAGCAGATGCGCCTGACCGTCGACGAAAAGCTGCAAAGCACGCTCGAAAAGCGGCTGGGCGAGAGCTTCGAAAAGGTGAGCAAGAGCCTCGAAAACGTTTACGAGACGATGGGCGAGATGAAGCAGATCGGCACCGATGTGAGCGACTTCAAGCGGGTGCTGACCAATGTGAAAACGCGCGGCACCTGGGGTGAAATCCAGTTGGAGGCGCTGCTGGAGCAACTGCTGATCGCCGAGCAGTTCGAGCGCAACGTGCGCACCCGACCCAACAGCGCCGAGTCGGTCGAGTTTTGCATCCGGCTGCCTGGGCGCGAGGACGGCGGGGAATGCGTCTGGCTGCCCATCGACTCCAAATTCCCCAAGGAGGATTACGAGCGTCTGGTCGATGCGGCGCAGGCGGCGGACGCCGAGGGCGTCGAAGCGGCGGGCAAGGCGCTGGAGCGCTCGCTGCGCAAATTCGCCAAGGATGTTTCCGAGAAATACATCCACCCGCCCGCCACGACCGACTTTGCGGTGCTCTTCCTGCCCAGCGAGGGACTGTATGCCGAGGTGCTGCGACGTCCGGGGCTGGCCGAAGGCTTGCAGCGCGAATACCGCGTCGTGCTGGCCGGGCCGACCACTTTCGCCGCCCTGCTCAACAGCCTGCAAATCGGCTTCCGCACCCTGGCGATTCAGCAGCGCTCCAGCGAGGTCTGGAAGGTGCTGGGCGCAGTCAAAGCCGAGTTCG
>CAYQTM010000106.1:0-6268 GCA_964420355.1 uncultured Opitutales bacterium | reverse complement strand
CAGCATCACGCTCTGAAAAAGTCGGGGAAGTACGACTATCTCACGGATTCAGGATGTGGGTGGTCAAATCGGCGGCTCGGGGTTGTCACACAAATGTAACTCGGTGAAATCGGCGTGTGTTATGGTGGCAGATGGGCGAGGTGGGGTGGGTGTTGCCATATGATTCAGACGGGTGGTAAATATTTGTAAAGCAGTCAGGATTAGAGGGATAGCGCAAGACCTCTGCGCTTGTTTGGGTTTCGGTTGGCGGGAATGGGGTGGAGGGCGGAATGTTTCAGCTATGCTGGCGCACGTTATTGGGATTGAAATGGCGGGTTGACAAAAAGGAGCCAAAGGAGGAAAAGCGCATTTTCGATCAGGCTCGCTGGGTGGCGCACAGATTTTATCCGAATTGCGCTGATTTCAGGACTTGGCACGCGTGCCGCTAGCAAAGCCTCCGTTTTAATTTTTTCAATATCGCAAAAGCTATGATTGCATCCCGGATTCGCATCGCAACGATACTCGCTCTCGCGAGCCTTGGCGCCCTGATGGCGCAGGCTCAAAGCACTTCAGAGGTGCTTGACGACTCCCGCTCGGCGCTCTCTGAGTGGGTGGAGGTCAAGCGCCTGATTTCAAAAGAGCGCAATGATTGGATGGAGGCTAAGGAGATCCTCACCGACATCATATCGACGCTCGAAAGCGAGATTGAGGCGCTGGACGAGCAGATCGCCAATTTTGAACCCCAGTCGCAGGAAGAGGACAGCGACCGCAGCAGCCTGCAGACCGAGGAGGCCGAGCTGCGCGAGATGCCCGCTGAGCTCTCCAGTCGCCTGAGCCAATACGAGAAAGAGGCGCTGGCGCTGGCCGACTACCTGCCGGATCCGCTGGCCGACAAGGGCAGTGTGGCGCGTATGCTGGAGCTGATCAAGCAGGGCAATCCGCAGATCACCAACCGCGCGAACTTTGTCATTTCTTACTTGCAGGAGGTCGACAGCTTCCACAATGGCGTGAACATCGACCGCGACCTGCTGGAGCTGGATGGCGACGGGCCGCGCGAATACTCGATTATTTATCTCGGCCTGAGCAAGGCTTTCTTTGTGGACGACGCCGAGGAGCGCGCGGGCTTTGGGCTGCCGGGTGCCGATGGCTGGGAGTGGACGTTGGAGCCGCGCATGGCGGCCGATGTTGCCGACGCGGTGGCGATTCGCGAGGAGGAGATGCTGGCGCGTTTCGTCTATCTGCCGATCGAAATCAAGGACATCGACATTCCCGAGATCGACTGAGCCCAACCTACTCCCCCCACTACTTTTTTTAGCCTTTTATCACTGCTGACATGAAATTCCGCACTCTTTTCTGCCTTTTGCTGCTCCCGCTCATCGCTGGTGCCCAATCGCTGCAAGACGCGCAAGGTTCCATTATGGAAGATCTGGAGGCCGCCGAGCAGGAGCTGGCGAGCCTTCGCGAAGAAATCCGCGAGGAGCGTGTGCCTCTGGCGCAGCGCCTGAACGCCCTGCGTGCCGAGGCGCAGGAGAAGCGCCGTCAGGTCGAGCGCATCAATCGCCAGCGGGACAACCGCGCGCTGACCATCGAGCGCCTCAAGGAGACGGTCGAGAGCCTGCGCCAAAATCTGGACTTTCTCGAAAACTCGATGAACGAATATGCGCGACGCTTCGAGTCGACCCTGACCACGCCCGAGTTGCAGATCTATAAAGCTGAATACATCGACCCGGTGCTCGAATTTGCTGGTGGCGAGGAAGACATGGAAGTCGAGCGCATGGATATTTTTGACGCGCAATTTGCCCTGCTCGGCGCTTCCTTCGAGCGCCTGGAAAACGTGCTGGGCGGTGCTAAGACCGAGGGTCAGGCCATCTTGCCGGACGGCGAGCAGGTCACGGGCACCTTCCTGCTGCTCGGCCCCGTCAGTTATTTTTCATCCAATGAGGAAGTCGGCATGATCAGTATGCTGGCCACCGACCGCATTCGCCCCAAGGTGATTGCCGACATTCCGGGCATCGAGGCGGTCTCTTCTATTATAGCGGGCGGCGAGGGTCGCGTGCCCTTTGACCCAACCATGAACGACGCGCTCGAGCTGCAGGTGAACCGCGTGTCGCTCCAGCAAGAGATTCAGGCGGGCGGTGTGTTCATTTGGCCAATCATCGGTTTCGCCGCGCTGGCCATTCTCATCGCCATCTTCAAGTTCTTCGAGATTTACAGCGTCAAGATTCCCTCCGAGAACACCATCGAGGAGATCGTGCAACTGGTCAACGAGGGGCAGCGAGCCGAGGCGCTCAAGCAGGCGCGTGCCATTCCCGGCCCCTTTGGTCGCCTGATGCTCGACGCGGTCGAGCACGCCGACGAGCGCAAGGAGCTGATCGAAGAAGTGCTCTACGAGCGCATGCTCGAGACCCGCCCGCAACTGGAGCGCATGCTGGCCTTCATCGCGGTCACCGCTGCCACTTCGCCGCTGCTCGGTCTGCTGGGCACGGTTACGGGTATGATCAAGACCTTCCAGCAGATCACCCTTTTCGGCACCTCTGATGCTTCCAAGCTGGCCGGCGGTATTTCCGAGGCGCTCATCACGACCAAGTGGGGTCTGATCGCCGCCATCCCGGCGCTCATCCTGCACGCGCTGCTCAGCCGCAAGGCGCAGGGTGTGCTGGCGGGCATGGAGAAGTTCTCCGCGACCTTCATCAACGGCCTGCAGCAGAAAGCCGGCAAGAAGAGCTAAGCCTCAAACGCATAAGTTGTTATGGAAACCAACCTGCTCGTCGACGCGATCGACCTCTGGCAGAAAGGCGGTGCCCTGATGATCCCGCTGGCCTTGCTGGCGCTCTTTATCTACTTCACCGCGTTTGAGCTCTACTTCCGCTTCTCGGTCGGGAACTACCTCAAGGTCAAGCTCGACACCCTCAACGAGTGGGTGCGCGATCGCAGCAAGGCCAAGGGGGAGATCGGCGAGATCCTGGAGTTTACCAACGAGGGCACCGGCACGGTGGACGAGCTCTCCACCCGCTATGCCGAGGTGCGATCAGCCCACCTCGCCCGGGTCGACCGCCGCATCGTCTTCCTGTCTATTCTGGTGAGCGTCGCCCCGCTGATGGGGCTGCTCGGAACGGTGATGGGGATGCTTGCCACCTTCGAGGGGCTGACCAAGAACGTCGGGCGCACCATCGACCTGATCGCCGCCGGCATCTCCGAGGCGCTCATCACCACTCAGACTGGGCTGGTCATCGCCATCCCCGGTTACATCCTCATTTTCATTATCATTCGCCGCCGCAACCGGCTCGAAACCGTCATCACCCGCCTCGAAAGCATGTCCATGCAGGAGATGGAGCGGACTAAGGGAAGGGCTACCGCATGAAGCGCCGCGTCACCTCATCCGACAGCGAGATCAGCGACATCAACATCTCGCCGCTGATCGACATGGTTTTCATCCTGTTGATCTTCTTCATCGTCGCCGCCGTCTTCGTCGAAGAGCCGGGCGTCGAGATCCAGCGCGAGGTCACCGTGACCGGCGACGACCTCGAAAAGAACGCCATTATCTTTGCCATCACGCCCGACGGGCAGGTGGTCTATGGCGGCGAAGATGTCGGCGTGATCGGCGTGCGCGGCGTGGTCAATCGCATCAGCCAGGCGCGCTCGATGCCCGTGGTGTTGCAGGTCGACCAGAATGCCGACGCCGCCACCCTCGTGCGCGTGATCGAGGAGGTCAACATCGCCGACGCGCAAGCCTATATCGCCACCGACGAACCCTGATCCGCCCACCCATCGCAAGCCTTTTCACCTGAAACCTTTTTGAATCGCCGTGCGCAAGAAATCCGTCACCCAGCGCCAGAAGTCCGATGAGATCAACATCTCCCCGTTGATCGACATGGTCTTCATTCTGCTCATCTTCTTCATCGTCACCACCGTTTTCATCGACGAGCGGGGGCTGGAGTCGACCAAACCCTCGGCTGCCGCAGACAACGATGAGGAGACGGATCCGCCGATCATCTTTGTCATCAACAAGAACAACGAAATCCTGCTCGACGGCCAGAAGATCGGCCTCGGCGCGGTGGGACGCGAATTCCGCAACCGGAACCAGAACAAAGATCTCGGGGTCGTCATCAGCGTCGAGCAAGGTGCCCGCGCGGGCATGACGCTGCGCGTCTGGGATGCTGCGCTTGAGGCCGGCGCGCAAAACGAGAACATTAGCCTCAAACAGGAAAACTGAGCCGCTTAACCTTTCGCCATGTCGCACCTCGTTTACAAGCCAAAATCATCCAACAAGGTTGTCACCTATGCGCTGCTCTGCGGCGCGGGGATGGTTGCGCTCATCTACCTGATTCTCCCACTGACCCAGCTTCTCGAGCGCCTCACGCAGGATACCCCAGAGATTCAGCGCGCTCAGGTCTATACGCCGCCACCGCCGCCACCACCACCGCCGCCCATCGAAGACGAGGAGCCGCCGCCACCCGACGAGCCCCCGCCACAACTGGCTGAACCCCCACCGCCAATCAGCATCAGCCAGCTTCAGGTCGGCCTCGCCGCCGGCACGGGTGGCGCAGGCATCGCGACTGGAATGGACTTTTCGCAGAATCAGCCCGACGTGATGGACGTCTTCTTCGAGCTGAGCGAACTCGACCGCGTGCCGCGCGCCAAGCGCCGGGGACGCCTCGTCTATCCGCCCGAAATGCGCCGCGACCGCGTGGAAGGCCGCGTGGTGCTGCTGGTTGAGATCAACGAAGAAGGGCGCGTCCGCGTGATCGAGACCCGGCAGGCCACCCACCGCGAATTTGTGCAGGCCGCCATCGATTCTGCCGAAGGCTCGCTCTTCGAGTCGCCCACACGCGGCGGCCAGCCCGTGAAAACCCGCTTCCTCCTTCCCATCGACTTTTCGATGCAGAACTAATCCATTTTCCCTAATTTTTTGATACTATGAAACTACGCATTGGTTTACTTCTCCTTCTTCCGGCTGCGCTCTTCGGGCAGCTCAGCCCGGAGTTGACCTCCAGCTACTGGCAGGATCCGGATTTCCGGGATCGCTTCATGCAGACCTACGGCACGCGGGGCGAGATCGAGCCCAAGGTCAATCAGGAAGAGGCCGCCATCCTGCAGCAGATTATGCCGCAGCTGGAGGCGAGCAACTACCGCCTGGCGATCAATACCCTGCAGGCACAGATCACGCCGCAGAGCAGCGCCGCGCTGGACATGGTGCTGGGCAACCTTTATTTTCAGGAAGGCAACGTCTCCGCGGCGCGCCAGGCCTATCGCGAGGCCATCCGCAAGTTCCCGAACTTCCTGCGCGCCCACCAGAATCTCGGCATCCTCGAGGTGCAGAACGGCAACTTTGAGACCGCGATTCCCCTGCTTTCCAAGACCATCGAGATGGGCATTGCCGATGGCGACACCTACGGGCTGCTTGCCTACAGCTTTTTGAATCAGGGGCAATACGGCTCGGCGGAGAGCGCCTACCGCCAGGCGCTGCTGCTCGACCCCAACAATCCGGACTGGAAGAATGGTCTGATCAATGCCCTGCTGGAGAACAGCAAGCCCGGCGAGGCCATCGCGATCATCGAAGAGGTCATCGCGAAAGATCCCAGCAAGCCGGAGTTCTGGATGGTGCAGGCCAATGCCTACCTTGCGATGGATGATCGCCAGAAGGCGATTGCCAACCTCGAAATGGTGCGCCGCCTCGGTAAGGCCGACGCCCAGAGCCTGATGCTGCTCGGCGACCTCTATATGTCCGGGGAGATGGCCGATCTCGCGCTGACGGTCTATAAAGAGGCCATCGAGCAGGACGGCGAGATCACCGCCGATAAGGCGATGCGCTCGGCTGAGGTGTTGCTGAGTCAGGCCAATTACGACGAGGCGCTCGAGTATATCGAGACCGTCGAGGCCAATTATCCTGAGCTTGAAGACGAGCAGGAGCTGAAACTGCTGAGCATGAAGTCGGAAGCTTATCTGGCCACCGACCGCACGGACGAGGCCGCCGAGATGCTGCGTCAGGTCGTCGCGCGCGACCCGCTCAACGGTAAGGCCAACATGCTGCTCGGCGACTACGAGTGGGATCAGGGCAACATCGAGAAAGCCCGCACCTACTACGAAGACGCCGCCTCGACCGACGACTACGCGGTGCGCGCCCGCCTCAACCACGTGCAAATGATGGTCTCTGAAGGCCGCTTCGCCGAGGCCGCCGAGCTGATGCGCGAGGTCACCGCCCGCGAACCCAACAACGACCGCTACCAAGCCTACCTCGACCAAATCGAGCAACGCGCCGAGGTCGAACGCCTCCGCAGCAGCTAGATTT
>CAYQTM010000105.1:0-6279 GCA_964420355.1 uncultured Opitutales bacterium | reverse complement strand
GCCTGCCGCTGACGATCCGTTCCTGCCTCTACCCTTTTATCGGGCGCCGCATTCACGGCTGGATGGGCAACGTGGTCGATGTGGTGGCGGTCTGCGGGACGATGTTTGGCGTGGCGACCTCGCTGGGCTTGGGGGTCGGACAGATCAACGCCGGGCTGGATTATCTGGGCGTCTTGCCCATCGGCATCGGCAACCAGATGTTCTTGATCGCGGGGATCACGGGCGTGGCGACCGTCTCGGTGGTGCTCGGCCTGAACGTGGGGATCAAGCGGCTGAGCGAGTTTGCAATCATCGCGGCGGGCGTGCTGCTGCTACTGGTGTTCATCGCCGGGCCAACCGAATTTGTCATCGCCTCCTTTGTGCAGAATATCGGCGACTACGCGCAAAACCTCTTTCGCCTGAGCTTCAATACCGACGCCTTCAAGGCCGCCGCCACCGAGGACGGGCTGGCCTGGCAGAAGGGCTGGACGATGTTTTACTGGGGCTGGTGGATCAGTTGGTCGCCCTTTGTCGGCATGTTTTTGGCGCGCATCTCGCGTGGGCGCACCATCCGCGAATTTGTCGCGGCAGTGCTCTTCATCCCGACCGCCGTCACCTTCTTCTGGCTGACCGTCTTTGGCGAGACCGCGCTGCACCGCGAGCTCTTCGGCGCGGGCGGGATGGTCGAGGCGCTCGGCGCGCCCAACGGCTATTACACTACCCTCTTCGAGATGCTGCACGGGCTGCCGCTGGCCACCGTGTCGAGCTGGCTGGCCGTGCTGGCCATCTTTGCCTTTTTCGTGACCTCCTCCGACTCCGGGTCGCTGGTGATCGACATCATCACTTCCGGCGGCAACGAGGATCCGCCGGTGGGGCAGCGCATCTTTTGGGCGGTGACCGAGGGCGTGGTCGCGGCGGTGCTGCTTTTCATCGGCACGACGGCAGTAGCCTCGGGAGGCGATGCCTCGGCGGGGCTGCGGGCGCTGCAAACGGCAGCGATCACGACGGCGCTGCCTTTTTGTGCGATTATTGTGCTGGTCTGTTTCGGGCTCATGCGTAGCTTTCGCAGCGAACACCGCGCCCTGAGCGAGACGGCACACCGCACCGAGGACGAAGTCATCCCCTCGCTCGCCCCGGCCAGCGAAACCGTCGGCGGCAAGGCCAGCGACACCGAGCCGCACGAGGTCTGGCGCGACCGCCTGGCCGACCTCACCGTCGCTGCCGAACGCCCCAACAAAGAGCGCAGCAGCCTCGACGACGCCTGGGAAAGCATCGAGCGCTTCCTCGGCGAGACCGCCGAACCCGCCCTGCGCGAGATTCAAAAGGAACTGGAAGCACGCGGGCGCAAGGTGGAAATCGAGCGCGAAAAGCACAGCCGCATCCTGCGCTCACACCGCGGCGGCAAGGAGCGCTTCGAGTTCCGCATCGAGGGGCACGCATTCAAGCCCCTCAGCTTCGCACCCGTCACCGACGGTGCCCGCAGCCTGCGCGGCAAGCGTAAAACCGCCGCCGCCGAAGCCGTCATCCGCACCGGCCACGGACGCCTCTACCCGCTCCGCAACTGGTCCCGCGAAGGCCTCATCGACAGCTTCCTCCGAGAATACAGCCGCTGGGTCAACTGGTAAGCATACCAAACCGCTCCGTGATCAAGAGTTTCGCAGATAGGGAAACCGAGCAACTGTTTCGTCAGGAACGATCTCGCCGATTTTCCTCAATCTTGCGAGTGGCCTTGCGTAAACTTATTCAAATGAACCATGCGGATGCATTACACGATCTGGCTACACCGCCGGGAAATCGGCTCGAAGCGCTCAAGGGCGATCTCGCAGGTTTACATTCGATCCGCATCAATGATCAATATCGCATCGTATTCAGGTGGACTGACCAAGGGCCAACCGATGTTTGCATCACCGATTACCATTGACACACACGCGTAACGTTATACGTTATAGCTCTATGGACGAACCTATAACGCCAGGCGAAATTCTCCTCGAAGAATACCTCAAACCGATGGGCATTTCGCAGAATGCGATGGCGCGGGCGATTCGTGTGCCGCCGCGTGCGATCAATGAAATCGTGCTGGGCAAGCGTTCGATCACGCCAGCCATGTCGATTCGCTTTGGTGCCTTTTTTGGCCAAACCGAAGCCTTTTGGCATGGCATTCAAGTTGAATGTGACTTTCGCGCCCTGCGGCACGAGAAGCAAAAGCTCACCGAGCATGTAACTCCGGCTACTGCGCTAATTCCGGGTGGTGCTTGCGCAGCCAATTGAGCACTGCGTTGAGTGGGGTCGGAGCCATCCGTTCTTATGCCATTGCTGCAAGCTCATCCTCGGTGCCGATGATCCACAATTTTTTCCCCATTGTCACGTTGCGAATATAAGCGTCTGCTTCGCTCAGCTTTTTCCGGTAAGAAGCAGCCGACAGCACGCTCGGGTTAATTTCCCGATTCATTGCATCGGCAACCCCGCGCAGCCGTGGGGACAACTGGCGCAGCCCGACCGAGCCGATGACAAAAAGGTCGATGTCGCTCTCGGCGTTGGCCGTGCCCTCGGCAAATGAGCCGTAAACGAAGGCCACCTCAATGCCTTCAAGTCCCGCCAGTGCATCCGCCAAGCGTGGCCGGATTCCCGAGGTCTTCAGCGCGATGCCTTGCAGGTCTGGGAAAATCGGGTGGGCGGTATTGGCTTGAAAATAGAGGCGGTTGCCGGCCCTTCGCTCAACGAAGAGATCGGCCTCGCGAAGCTTGGCCACCTCTCGCTGGATGGTGCCGACGGCTAGACCCGTGAGGCGAGCCAGTTCGCGCAGATGCAGCGACTTCTCCGCATCGATAAAAAGCAAGCCCAGCAGATCCGCTCTGGCCTTGGGAAAAATCTGTTCGAGCACACTCAAGATGAATGAATTTTGCATACGAATGTATGCCATGTCAATACGATATGCCGCCGCCGTTTTGATGGCGCGAGATTTATGCTTGGCCATGTTGGGTGGGCGGGTTAGACCTCCAACATGGAGTTTGATCTCAGCTCGCTGCCTTTTGGCACGATAGCGGCCGTGGTGTTTCTCACGCGGATGACCGATGTGGCGCTCGGCACCATCCGCACCATCGCCACCGTGCAGGGGCGCACAGTGACGGCATTTGTCCTCGGCTTGTTCGAGGTGACGATGTGGCTGCTGGTGATTACGGCGGTGATCAATATGGTGACCGAGCGTCCGTGGCTGATCATTTTTTACGCCTTCGGCTTCTCCACCGGTAACGTGGTCGGCATCTGGCTCGAACGCCGCCTTGCGATGGGCTTTGTCATCCTGCGCATCATCACCGGCAGGCACGCCAACGAGATCATCGAGACCCTGCGCGAGGCCGACTTTCGGGTGACCCGCTTCGAGGGCGAGGGCTTGCGCGGGCCGGTCAGCGAGCTGTATGTGGTCTGCGAACGCAAGGAACTCAACCGCGCCCTGCAACTCGCGCGCAAGATCGACAAAGACATCTTTTTCCTCACCGAGACAGCGGGAACCGTCCGGCGCTTCCGCCAGCAACGCGCCCTGCCATTCGCCGGCTGGCGCTCAGTCGCCAAACGCAAGTAGCCGCTAACTTGCTTGGTCGCTGGAACTCGTTTGCATCGGCGGGCGTCAGCTCAAGCCCAGCCGCTCTTGTTGATAGCGCTTGGTCTGAATGTCGCGGCACCAGTCGAGGTGGTCGAGATACCAGTCGACCGTCTTGCGCAGGCCGGTTTCAAAGGTTTCGCGCGGGCACCAGCCCAGCTCCTCTTCGATCTTGCGGCAGTCGATCGCATAGCGGCGGTCGTGGCCGGGGCGGTCGGCGACAAAGCGGATCAGCTCGCGGTAGCTGCCGCCGCCGGGGCGGGGTCGCCGCTCGTCGAGCAGGTCGCAGAGCGTCTCGACGATGCGGATATTCTCCATCTCGGCGCGCCCGCCGATGCAATACACCTCGCCCAGCCGCCCGCGCTCCAGCGCCAGCTCAATCGCGCTCGCATGATCCTCCACATAGAGCCAGTCGCGGATGTTCTTGCCATCGCCATACACCGGCAGCGGCTCCTCGCCCAGCGCCTTCAGAATCATCAACGGCAGCAGCTTCTCGGGGAATTGATAAGGCCCGTAATTATTCGAGCAATTGGTCGTCACCACCGGCATCCCATAGGTGTGAAAATAGGACCGCACCAGATGATCCGAGGCCGCCTTCGTCGCCGAGTAAGGGCTGTTCGGCTTGTAGGAAGTGGTCTCGCAAAAGGCCGGCTCCTCGCTGCCGAGCGACCCAAACACCTCGTCGGTCGAGACGTGCAAAAAACGAAACCCCGACCGCCGCCCCTCATCGAGCTGCCGCCAGTAGTGGCGCGCGCTTTCGAGCAGCTCAAAGGTGCCGAGCACATTCGTCTCGACAAACGAGCGCGCCGAATCAATCGAGCGATCCACATGCGACTCCGCAGCAAAGTGCACCACCGCCGACACCCCCTGCGACCCCAGCAGCTCACCCACCAGCGCCCCATCGCCGATGCTCCCCTGCACGAAAGCATAGCGCGGGTCATCCTCGATCGCCGCTAGATTCGCAGGGTTGCCCGCATAGGTCAGGGCGTCGAGGTTGACGATCCGCACGTCACCGCGCTCACGCAGCACGCGCCGAATAAAGTTGCTGCCGATGAAGCCGCAGCCACCGGTCACCAGCCAGATTTGGGGCTCAGGCATGGCACACCTCCTCCGCCTGCCACTCGCGCAGCGCCGTCCGCACCGCCTCTTCCACCGGGCGCAGATAGATGCCCGCAGCGGTCAGCTTCGCCGTATCGAGCACGCAATTCGAGCGCGGAGTGATCGCCGCCTTCTGCATGAAATCCTCCAGATTCTCAAAAAACTTGAACTCGCGCGCAAAGGGGTCGTCCATGCCGCTGGCCTGCCGCCGCGCCGACTCCTCGCGCATCCAGCCAACCACCTGCCGAGTCGTCACCGCGCCCGGATTCGTCACATTATAAATCCCGTAAGCCACCTGCTGCTCAAAGCAGGCAAAGCAAGCCGCCACAAACTCGCCGAGGTGCGAAATCGAGTTCTCCGCCTCCAGCAGACGCTCGTAGCGCAGCAGCTTGGTCAGGTAATTGCGCGGGCTGTCCACCTCGTCAAAAGGGATGCGCAGGCGCCAGATATAGCCGCTCGGGCTGCCACTGTGCTGCCACTTCGCGCCCTCGGGCGTCGCCACCTCGCGATAGCCGAGCACCTCTTCGCCCAGCGCCTTCGTGCCGCTGTAAAAGCTGCAATTGTTCGTCCGAAATGCAAAATTCGGCACGTCCTCCTCGGTAAAACCCGCGCCATCCGCCCGCCGACCCGAGAAGATGCAACCGCTCGACACATGCCCCCAGGGAATCCCCAGCGCCTCGCACACCATCGCAATCGACCCCGGCAGCACCGCATTGCCATTCAGGCAGGCCGCCCGATCCGACTCGCAGGCATCCACATTCGGCTTGCCCGTATAGCCCGCTGCATTGATCAAAAACTCCGGTCGCTCCCGCCTCAAAAAGTGCTCCAGCGCCCGCGCATCCGTGTAATCCCAGTCCGCCCGCGAAGGCGAGACCACATCGATCCCCCTGTCCGAGAACAACTTGTGAAAAGCCGTCCCAACATAGCCGGTGCCTCCTAACAATAAAATCATAATGCCAACCGTGGTAAAAGGTCACTCTTTGGGCAAAGCCTCGGCTGCTGTGGCCTCGACCTTCGCCCAGTCCGTAAAATATGCGCTCACCGGCCAATTCTTTTTGATCGCACGCAACCAGCCGAAATCTCGCAGAAACGCTCCCAAAATAAAAGCGATGATAGAGTAGCACAACGTCTGCAAGGCTACGTCATTATGACTGGTGATGATGAACAAAACCAAAACACAAACCACGGCAGCACCGAACAAGTATTGCCGCTCCAGCTTCTTGAGCCCGCGCTTCCACGTGAACCCCTCTTCCCCAAACTCCAACATAGCTTTCGTCGTTGCACGCAATTGCTCGGGGTTGAAGTTCATTCGCAAGATGGTTACAGGGTTGATTCAACGCGCTTGAACCCGCATATTGGAACCGATCTCCGCGAGATCCGCAATCTTCAAACCCTGCCGCCGCTGAATCACGCGGACAAATTCCGCCGCATCGAGCAGGTCGTCATGCGTGCCGGTATCGAGCCAGGCCGTGCCGCGCCCGAGCAGCGAGACATGCAGTTGACCGTCCTTCAAATAGCTACGGTTGAGATCCGTAATCTCCAGCTCGCCCCGCGCGCTGGGCTGCTGCCCCTTCACCCGCTCCACCACCGTCGCATCATAAAAATAA
>CAYQTM010000104.1:0-6289 GCA_964420355.1 uncultured Opitutales bacterium | reverse complement strand
CGCATAGCGGCGTTATAGTCTAGCCGTGGTGCGTAAGCCCACGGAACCGCGACCAACTATAAGGCAAGCCGCATAGCGGCGTTATAGTCTAGCCGTGGTGCGTAAGCCCACGGAACCGCGACCAACTATAAGGCAAGCCGCATAGCGGCGTTATAGTCTAGCCGTGGTGCGTAAGCCCACGGAACCGCGACCACCAGTAATACGAGCCGCATAGCGGCGACATAGGGTTGGCGACCGATCGACGCACTTTATTTGTCAGCGAATTGTAAATACGCGCTCAGCTAAAAAGCTTCTCAAAGGATGCCTTGACCCTGTCGACTGGAGTGTTTAGGACATCTTATTGTGAGTAAAAAACCGATTAGCGGGACTTTTGAGACACTGGATGCCAACGAAGCGGCGGCAAAGGTGGCTTATCGACTGAGTGAAGTGGTGGCGATCTACCCGATCACGCCCTCTTCGCCCATGGCCGAGCACTGTGACGACTGGTCGTCCAAGGGCTTGCCCAACCTCTGGGAAACCGTGCCCGCGGTGATCGAGATGCAGAGCGAGGGCGGTGCCGCCGGGGCGCTGCATGGTGCCCTGCAGGGCGGCTCGCTGGCCACCACTTTCACGGCCTCGCAGGGGCTGCTCCTAATGGTGCCCAATATGTATAAGATCGCGGGCGAGCTGACCCCGATGGTCATGCACGTCACCGCTCGCTCGCTGGCTACTTCCTCGCTCTCGATTTTTGGCGATCACTCCGATGTGATGGCCTGCCGCCAGACCGGCTTTGCCATGCTCGCCTCCAACAGCGTGCAGGAAGCCGCCGACATGGCCGCGATTGCCCACGCTGCGACCCTGCGTTGCCGCGTGCCCTTCATGCACTTTTTCGACGGCTTTCGCACCTCGCACGAGGTCAACACCGCCGCCGCTATCTCCAATCATGTGCTGGAAAAGCTGATGGATCCGGCTGCCCTCAGCGCCTTCCGCAGCCGCGCCATGTCGCCCGACGCGCCCTCGATTCGCGGCACGGCGGCCAACCCCGATGTCTATTTCCAGATTCGCGAGTCGGTCAACCCCTTCTATATAGAGACGCCTGGCGTCGTGCAGTCCATCATGGACGAGTTTGCCGAGCTGACCGGTCGCCACTACAAGCTTTTCGACTACTATGGTGCGGAGGACGCCGAGGAGGTGCTGGTGCTGATGGGTTCGGGTGCCGAGACCGCCGCCGAGACCGCCAAGGCGCTCAACCGCAATGGCCGCAAGACGGGCGTGTTGGCCGTGCGCCTTTTCCGCCCTTGGGACTTGGAGGCTTTTGCTGCCGCCCTGCCACAGACCGCAAAGTCCATCGCCGTGCTCGACCGCACCAAGGAACCGGGCAGCGTGGGCGAGCCGCTTTACCAGGATGTGGTCACCGCGCTGGCCGATGCCCGCGCCGACGGCCTGCTGCCTGAGACCTTCCAGCCGCGCCTGATCGCCGGGCGCTATGGCCTTGGCTCGAAGGAGTTCACCCCCGAGATGGTGGTGGCCTGCTTCGACGAGCTGGCCAAGGAGAAGCCGCGCCGCCGCTTCACGGTGGGCATCAACGACGATGTCACCGGCCTGTCCCTGAAGCTGGGCGAGGCTTTCAACATTCAGGACAGCGACACCTTTGAGGCGGTCTTCTTCGGCCTCGGCTCCGACGGCACGGTGGGCGCGAACAAGAACACGATCAAGATCATCGGCGAGGAGACCGAGAACCACGCGCAGGCTTACTTTGTTTACGATAGCAAAAAGTCTGGCGCGATGACCATCTCCCACCTGCGCTTTGGTAAAAAGCCCATCCGCGCGCCCTATCTGATCGAGCAGGCTGACTTCGTCGCCTGCCACCAGTGGCAGTTCCTCAACCAGTTTGAGGTGGCCGACTACGCGCGCCCCGGTGCCACCCTGCTGCTCAACTCGCCCTACGACGCTGACACCACCTGGCGTCGCCTGCCGAGCAAGGTGCAGAACATCATCCGCGAGCGCGGCCTGAAGGTGCACGCGATCGACGCCTACCGCGTGGCGCGCGACGCCGGGATGGGCGGGCGCACCAACACTATTATGCAGGTGGCCTTCTTCGCGCTGTCCGGCGTGCTGCCCAAGGACGATGCCATCCAGCGGATCAAGGACGCCATTCAGAAGACTTACGGCAGGAAAGGGCCGGAGATTGTCGAAAAGAATTTCGCAGCGGTGGACGCCGCCCTGGCCAACCTCTTCGAGGTGGCCGTGCCCTCCGAGGACACCGAGAGCGCGCCCTGGGCACCCGGCCTGCCCGAGGAGGCGCCCGACTTCGTCAAGAACATCACCAAGATGATGATGGACTACCACGGCGACCAGTTGCCCGTCTCGGCGCTGCCGCCCGATGGCGTCTGGCCGACCGGCACCACGCAATGGGAGCGCCGCAACATTGCGCAGGAGATTCCCGTCTGGGATCCCGAGGTCTGCATCCAGTGCAACATGTGCGCTCTGGTCTGCCCGCACGCCACCATCCGCGCCAAGTATGTCGAGGAGGGCGAGGTCGGCGACGCGCCCGAGACCTTCCAGACCGCCAAATTCCGCTCGCGCGAGCACAAGGAGCACCGCTTTATCATTCAGGTTGCGCCCGAGGACTGCACCGGCTGCGGCCTCTGCGTCACCCTCTGCCCGGCGAAAAACCGCAAGGAGCCCTCGCGCAAGGCGATCAACATGACCCCCAAGGACTCGGTGCTGGAGGCCGAAAAAGCCAATTGGGCTTACTTCCAGAGCCTGCCCTATCCCGACCGCCTGGAGTTGGATGACAAGGTCAAGAGCACCCAGTTTATGGAACCGCTCTTCGAGTTCTCCGGTGCCTGCGCGGGCTGCGGCGAGACGCCCTATCTGAAGCTGCTGACCCAGATGTTCGGCGACCGCCTGATGATCGCCAACGCCACCGGCTGCTCCTCCATTTATGGCGGCAATCTGCCGACCACCCCCTACACCACCAACGCCGACGGGCGCGGGCCGACCTGGGCGAACTCGCTCTTTGAGGACAACGCTGAGTTTGGCCTGGGCATCCGCCTCGCGCAGGAAAAGCGCATGGATGTCGCGCTCGGGCTGCTCGGGCGGCTGGCCGACCGCCTCGATTCCGAGCTGGTTGAAGGGCTGCGCCAAGTGCCGCAACTGACCGAGGCCGAGATCGTAGCCCAGCGCAAGCGGGTGGTCGAGCTGCGCGCCGCGCTCAAGGGCATCGCCACGCCCGAAGCCGAGGTGCTGCACGATCTGGCCGACAACCTGGTCGAGCGCAGCGTGTGGATCGTCGGCGGCGACGGCTGGGCCTACGACATCGGTTTTGGCGGCCTCGACCACGTGATCGCCAGCGGGCGCAACGTCAACATTCTCGTGCTCGACACCGAGGTGTATTCCAACACCGGCGGCCAAGCCAGCAAGTCCACCCCGATGGGCGCCATCGCTAAATTCGCCTCCGCCGGCAAGGCCATCCCCAAGAAGGATCTCGGCCTGCTCGCCATGAGCTACGGCAACGCCTACGTCGCCAAGGTGGCGATGGGTGCCAAGGACAAGCAGACGGTCGAAGCCTTCCGCAACGCCGCCGCCTTCCCCGGCCCCTCGCTCATCATCGCTTACAGCCACTGCATCGCCCACGGTTACAATCTCAACTATGGGATGGATCAGCAGAAGCGCGCCGTGCAGTCCGGCTACTGGCCGCTCTACCACTTCGATCCGCGTCTCGCCGAGGCGGGGCAGGCACCCTTCAAGCTCGACTCCGCCGCGCCGCGCATCCCGCTCCGCGACTACATGCAGAACGAGGCGCGCTTCCGTATGCTGGCCATCGGCGACCCCGACCGCGCGAAGATGCTCGAAGAGGCCGCCCAGGAGCAGATCAACCAACAGCGCCGCCACTACGAGCAGATGGCCGAAATGACACCCCTGCCCGCCACCGCCGACATCGCCAATCACGCCGACGGCGAGGACAAGGGCTAAGCGGCTCACCGCAACGGCTTCCGCGAGGTGTCTGATTAAAATTACGGGGGTTGACTGCTTTGCTCAGGGCTTCCGCCTGAAAAATAGTCAGACGTTGGATACCACAGCAAATGCCACCCCCGATCTGGGGCGCTCGCGCGAGACCTTTCGGCTGGATCTCTGGCGGGCACCCTGCGTGGGCATCTTGCTCGCCGCCTGGCAGACCTTCGGCCTGCTGGTGGCCGAGCGCGTGTTCGGGGCACCCGAGAGCGCCAAGAGCCTCGTCGCGATGGCCGCAGCCGCCGGCCTGCTCATCACCCCGCTGACCAGCTTCATTTTTGGGCGCGCGAAGTGGCGTCCCTCGTCGGCGGCGGGTCTGGTGTCGATTCTCGCCGCCATATTCATGTTCGCGACCGCCTTCGCGCCCAACCTCGGCAGCTTCATCCTCACCGGCTTCATCGGCCAGATTTTTCTCGCGCAAATCGGTGTGCTGGTCATCGACATCTACGCCGCAAACTACCGCGCTTCGGAGCGCGGACGCCGCGTCTCGCCGCCTCTCATGCTGGCCTCGCTCATCGGCGGCATCTTCGCGCTCGGTGGCGGCGCTCTGCTCGACGAAAACCTCGCCCTCTGGCGCGCGCTCTACCTGCTGGCCGGGGTGTCGGCGCTCGTCGCCGCCTGGCTGCTCAACCGCATGCCCTCGGAGCGCCTGATCCGTCCGCCCAGCCTCAATCCCCTCGCCAACGTTCACCTCGCCTGGTCGGACAGCATCTTCGGGCTGGCGCTGCTCGCGTGGATGCTGATGGGTCTCGGCAACCTCCTCACCCTGCCCCTTCGCATGGAGATCCTCGCCAATCGCGAGTATGGTTTCGACGCCACCAACTTTCAGGTCACACTGATTTTCACCCTCATTCCGGGGCTGCTTCAGGTCGTCACCCTGCCCGGCTGGGCAATCATTTTCGACAAACTGCACTTCATGATCTACCGGCTGCTGATCAACCTCGTGATCCTCGCCAGCATCATTATTTTCTTCACCGCAGAAACCCTCGTCGGCCTCTCGGTCAGCGCCGTGCTCCACGGCCTCGCGATGGGCGGCGGCTCCCTCGCCTGGAACCTCTGGGTGACCAAGCTCGCGCCCGAAGGCCGCGCCGGCGCCTACATGAGCGTCCACACCAACTTCACCGGCATCCGGGGTCTCGTCGCCCCAGCGCTCGGGTTTTTCCTCCTCACCCAGACGGGTCGCCTCGGCGTCATCTGGACGAGCGGCATCCTCATCGGCCTCTCCGTCGCCATCTTCACCGCCCTGCTGCGCCACCCGCGCTTCCGTGCCGAGGTAGTGTAGATTCGGCGATCACTGAACAGGGGGCGGCCTCCGGCGTAGCTTGGCAAACACCCTCGGCATGAGCCAGTTCGGCGACGGTGGCATCGTCGGCACCAAACCCTACTGCGCCAGCGGTAATTACATAAATAAGATGAGCAATTACTGCAAAAACTGCCGCTTCGACCCCAAGCAAACCACCGGCGAAGACGCCTGCCCCTTCTCCGTCCTCTACTACGACTTCCTCGCCCGCCACCGCGACCAGTTCGCCGACAACCGCCGCATGAACTTCCAGATCAAGAACCTCGACCGCAAAGCCGACTCCGGCGAACTCAAAGCCATCCGCCAGCAAGCCGCCCAACTGCGAAAAGAAGTGACATGATTGCCTTCAGTAAAAAATACAGGCAGCGGTAAAAAGATTTGCTGAAAGGCAGTAATCTAGCGTATTCTGGTGAACTATCCCTGATAATGCTCCCACAATTTCCCGTCGCTGAGTCACTGATGTGGCCAGCCTGCTTATCTGTCCATGAACTACATTCTAGTGTCCTGAATCTAAAATAGGCTCGCAATTCAGAAAATCTGTGGTCGACTGTCATGCATGGCTGGACGACCTATTAAACCTATTCTACTCGATGAAGATCAACGCGCGGAATTACAGGCGCGAATTCGTGCCTCGAGCTCCGCAATTCGTGATGTAGAGCGGGCTCGAATCGTATTGTTGCGCGCCGAAGGCCTCAGCCAAAATGAGGTTGCCGAGCGTTTGGGGTGCAGCCCACGGCGCGTTTCAAAGTGGAGTGCGCGGTTTCGACGCTTGGGCTTGGAGGGACTCAAGGATGAGGCAGGACGCGGTCGCAAGCCCTCCATCGCGCCGGAAATTGTCAATCAAGTGCTGACGGAAGCCACCAAAAACCCACCGCCCGGGCGCACGCGTTGGAGCACTCGGTCGATGGCCAAAAAGGTCGGCATCGCTCCAAGTAGCGTCGTTCTTCTAGGATTTTTGTGAGAGTCGTGCGGCTTCTGGAGCCATGTCGAGTT
>CAYQTM010000103.1:0-6320 GCA_964420355.1 uncultured Opitutales bacterium | reverse complement strand
AAAGGGGATGAAGATGTTGTCGGTGAGGAGGCGGCGTCCGTCTTCGGTGAGGGATTGGAAGACGCAGCAGGCACTGAGACCTTTGCCGCGCGGGACGAAGATGACCTGCACGCGGATGGTGTCGTCGGGGTTGCTGTAAACGCCGCTGCGGATTTGGATGAGTTCGTGGATTTCGGCCTTGAGGGATTGCTGGCGCTTGAAGCCTTGCTCGCGCAGCCAGGCGCGGAGCTTGACGAAGCGGCGGAGGCTGGGCCACTCGTCGCCGGACTCGCTGACGCGGTAGCGGGGGAAGAGGGGGAGGCCGCTGCGGTTGAGGGCGGCGAGCGCCAGCCAGTTGTAGAGCGTCTCGATGAGCAGCCAGCCGAGGAAGCCGAGGGTGGTGAGCGCCCAGAAGGGTCGGTTGGACCAGCCGAGGTCGCGCAGGAGGTAGGCCGTGCCAAAGGCGAAGAGCAGCCAGAAGAGCCAGCGGTTGAGGATGCTGAGGCTGCGTGAGGCGCGCTGGCGGTTGAAGATGACCAGCGCGAAGCCCAGCAGCGCCACGAGCGAGAGCACCGCTCCCAGCATGTCAAAGTCCTCGGGCATCGGGCGGGGCTAGTTCAGCCGCAGCGGCATGACGACGCAGAGGAAGTCATCGAGGGTCTTGTAAACGCCGGGGCTGAATTCGTCCTTGAACTCGAAAAATACTTCGTCTTTGTCGAGCGCCTTGAGCGGCTCCATCAGAAAGCCGGGGTTGAAGGCGACCGTTACCTCGGGGCCGCTGTAAGCGATGGCCATGGTCTCGCGAGATTCGCCGTATTCGCTGCTTTGGCCGGAGATTTCGAGGAGGTTTTCGCTGATCTTGAATTTGACGAGGTTGTTTTTGTCGCTGGTGACGAGGGAGGCGCGGTGGACGCACTCTTGCAGCAGCTCGCGCTCGACTTTGATGCGGTGCTCGGTCTCCTTTGGGATCACCTGTCGGTAGTTGGGATAGTTGCCTTCGACGATCTTGGAAACCAGATAAATGTTGTCGATCAGCCCTGCGGCCTCGGAGTCTTCACTCACCGCGAGCTCGAAGGCGACCTGCCGCTCGTTGAAGGCCACCTTGGCGTCCTCGCCCTGGCCGAGCAGGCGTTGCAGCTCCTGCACGGTCTTGGCGGGCAGGATGAGGCTGCCGCTGTTCTCCTCGGTAGTCTCGATCTCGTTGCCGATCACCGCGAGGCGGCGCCCGTCGGTGGCCACCATGCTGAGCTTGCCGTCTTCAAAATTGAAATAGACCCCGTTGAGGATGTAGCGCTGCTCGTCCCCGCTCATGGCGTAGGACACGCTTTTGAGCATGGTCTGCAGCGTCTCCTGACCGAGCGTGAAGGTGCGCCCTTCCGCAAAAGCCGGCAGGGGCGGAAACTCGTCGCGGGCGATGCCCATGATGCGGAAGAGCGAGCCGCCGGAGGTGAGCTTGGCCTGATCGCTGTCCTGAGCGACCTCGAGCTGGACTTCCAGCTTGGGCAGCTCCCGCACGATGCTGGCAAGCTTGCGAACGGGCAGGGTCAGCGAGCCCGGCTCGGTCACCTCGGCCTTGATGCGGCAGCGGATGCCGAGGTCGAGATTGGTGGTGGTCAGCGCGATCTGGCCGTCCTCAGCTTCGATCAGCACGTTGCTAAGAATGGGCATGCTGGCCTTGGTGCCGACGACGTTGAGCACCTGTGCCAAGCCATTTGCGAAGTGATCCCGGTTGATCGTGAATTTCATTCTTGTCGTCAGTTTTCTAAATTCTTGAGCCTGAGGCAACCAAATTATCTTTATCTATCTTTAGATTTTTTTAAAACAGTCTTCTTATTATACTCGGTGAATACTCGGAACAACCCCACAAAGCCATCCCAACCAACACTTTATCTCATCGCCCATCTGTGCCCAAGTCTCGCGGCAACCCTGCGGGCAACTCTCTGAAAAGATATGCCCAGCCCTTTCCGCCCCTTACTCCCAGCCCCATACACCGGCTTATCGACAGCTTATTCACCAAGCGAACAGCCCAATTACGCCTGCCAAAGGAGGCAGGGCTAGCGCCAGTGGACATACTGCTGCGCTGAGAATGGCCCGTATTCTTCTTTGAAGAGTTCAAGGATCGCTTGGGGCGTCTTGGCTGCTTCGGCAATGGTGTAGAGGGTTTCGTCGCCATTCTCGGCAAAAAGTTGGTTGCGGAACAGCATCTCTTGAATGCGCCACGGCACGGACAACTCAATGGCCAAAAGATAGGCGGCCTGCTCGGAGTTCAGGGGGCGTTTAAGGCTATCTGAGGCATTGAGCGCGAGCTCGGCGGGCACGTCGCGCGCGTTCTTGGCTGTGGTGCAGATGGCCTTGGCGTCCAGCACATAGTCATGTTGGGCATCGAGATAGAGGTGGCAAAGCTCTTTTAAATAGCAGAACTTTTGCCAGCAGCCACTGATCTCGTCGGCTATCGTGATCTCGACGCGCCCCGTATAGCGAAGCATGATGCTGTAGGCGGCCATTGCCGGCACATCTTTTATGCTGACGCGGATGTCAATGGAAGGGGTCAGCGGAGTGACTATCTTCTGCTGGAAGGCGGTCGGACTTATCCTGAATTTTTGACCTCCTTGTCTCAGGTCGTGTTCGCTGTGCAGCTTTAGAGCGAGGGTGCAAATTTCAGAATAAGTCATTTTGAGTAGTTTGGGCGTAAAAAAGCAGCCAACCAAACGGATGACTGCTACGGCAAGTAAAAAATGGGGCGAAATCAGTAATACTCAGGGGTAAGGGCATGGTGGTAAGGTTTAACCTCTATACCATCGTCGCGGCGAGCCAGCGCGAGGGCGTTAGCGGCTGTGTCTTCGAGGCCGGCATCGGCATTGGCGGATGCCATCAGCTTGCAGTCTATCAGGCCGTTTTGTTTTTCTTGCTCCAGCCACTGCATAAACTGTGATGTAGGGCGATCTGAGGGGGTAAAAGTCTGCTTAGCCATGATATTCCAAGTGTTTGAGTGTCGACGACAATAGATACCTGATGACCTTGTCAAGCAAGTAATTTGCGCTGATTGTATAGACTACAGGAAATAGTCGCATGTTCCAAGCCAATTTTTAGCGCGGTTTGTCGATTTTTAACGCGTTCGAAATGCATCAGCCCAGTGCTCTGCTGATCGAAGAGGATGTGCGGGCTTTGGGGTGTGCCCGAGATTAGGCAGGGCGGGTGAAGCGGAAGTCGATCCATTCGCCGTCCTGGCGGGTGTCGAGGGTGGGCTGGGTGCCCCAGAGGCGCTCGATGGCGGGGAGGTAGGCGGCTTCGATTTCGGGGCGCTCTTTGTCGAGGATGCCGCTGAGGACGAGCCAGCCGCCGGGTTCGACCGCATGCAGGAGGGCTTCGGGCACCTCGATGAGCACTGCGGTGTGGATGTTGGCGAGCACCAGCTCGGCGCGGCGCGTGGGGTCGAGCGTTTCGACTCCGCCGACCGCGTATTCGATGCGCTCGCTGAGACCATTTTCGGCGGCGTTTTCCTCGGCGATCTGGATGGCGTCGGGGTCGTTGTCGAAGGCAAAAATCTGGCGCGCGCCGAGCGCCGCCGCCGAGAGCGCGAGGATGCCCGAGCCCGTGCCGGCGTCGATCACCCGCGACTGGGCGAGGCGGTCGGGCGCGGCCTGCGCGTAGTCGACCAGCCGCCGCGCGCAGAGCCGGGTGGTCTCGTGGCTGCCGGTGCCAAAGGCCATGCCGGAGTCGAGGAAGACTGCCGCTTCGTTGGCCGCGATCTCGGTCTGGTTGCGTTCCCACATGGGCACCCAGCGGAGCGCCCCGTATTGCCAGGGACGCAGGTGCAGCTTGTAGGCTTCGCGCCAGTCGGTGTCGGCCAGCTCGCCGAAGACCAGCGACTCGGGCAGCCCGGGCACCGCCCCGCGCAGGCGCTCATAGGCGGTTTGCAGCGCCTCGACGGTTTCGCTGTAGCCGACCAGCTCGATGGGGTCGGTCGGTCGCGCGCGCACCAACGTCCAGGGGGAGGTCGCCTCTTCGCAGAGGACTTCTTCGATGGTGTCCGCCTGCTCGGCGGTAAGGGGACAGCGTCCGGTAATCATGGTTATGGGTGGGGCGCCGGGTGGGCGTGTCGCCAGCATTTGCGTGGTCGCGGGGTCTGTCAATGGGGATTGTGGGATTCGGATTATGGATTCGGCATCGACAAGCGGCGGGTGCGGGCTAGGCTTTGGGGGCATGACGGTTGGGCATTGGTTGCTGGTGGCGCTGGGAGGTGCGGTGGGCTCGGTGCTGCGGGTGGCCTTGCAGCTTGGGATGCCTGCGCGGTGGCTGCCCTGGGGCACGGTGACGGCCAATCTGCTGGGGTCGTTTGCGCTCGGCGTGGTGCTGGCGCTCCTGGCGGGCGGGCAGCTCGGCGCGAACGGGCGGGCGCTGCTGGCTTTCGGGTTTTGCGGCGGCTTCACGACCTTTTCCACCTTCGCCCTGCAAATCACCAGCCAGCTCGAAAGCGGCCAGATGGGCGCGGCGCTCGCCAACCTCACCCTTTCCCTCGCGGGTGCCCTGCTCTGCGCCTGGCTCGGCCTCCTGCTCGGACGCGCCCTCTGGGTCGGTTGAGCAAAAGATAATGAACATTTGCGGTCGGATGGGTGTCATAAAAGCAACTACTCGACTAATGCCCCGCCTGACTCTGCCCCTTCTTACGCTTGGTTGTGCGCTGCTTGCGCTGCCGATCGCCGCCGAGACCAATCATCCTTCGGTCGAAAAGATGCTCGATAATGCGCGCGTGGTGCAGGGCACGCTGGAGGAGGTCGAGGCGCTCGGTGGGCTGCGGTTCAGCGGCACGCGGAAGATCGGGCGGGTGGAGGAGCGTGTGCTGGGCTTCTGGCAGCCGCCTAACCGGCTGCGGCTGGAGTTTTCGCGGCGTGATCGCGGGCGCGAGCTGCACTATGTCGAGACGGGGATCGCCGAGCGGGTGTGGCGTCAGGAGGCGGGCGTGAATAACGGTCTGCCGCAATGGCTGCCCGAGGCACAGGCGGCGCAGTGGTGGGAGGAGGCTCCGTTGCCCGGGCCGCATGGGCTGCTGGCTCCGGCGCGAGATGTGGCCTATCGGGGGAAGGATCGTTTTGCGAACCGCCCGGTGTATCTGCTGCGTGCCGAGGCGACTGCCGAGCGTCCCGGCGGCTGGCTCTACCTCGACAGCGAGTCTTTTGAAGTGCTGCGCTACAGCCGGATTGCGCCGCAGAATATCGAGGCCGAAGCGGACGGGGACGAGGACGAGGGCGGACGCCCGGCGCGCGATGTGGCGCTGCTCGACACCCAGCGGGCGGGCGGTGCGCTGCTGCCGACTCATCTGGAGCTGCTGCTCGATGGCGAGGCCTATGGCGAAATCAAGATCGACCGCTGGAACCGCATCCGGCTCGAACCCGACCTCTTTTTGCCGCCGCGCGAGCCCACCCGCTGGCTGGCGCAGTGAGCGTCGCGCCGCGCGCCCGCCAATCAGTCCGCGAGGTCGGCCAGATCGGCCTGCAAGCCGCCGGGCACGCCCTTGGTGACCGTCGCGACGGCGTCGTGCGCGTGCAGGCTCTCGAAGTGGGCGCAGGACACGCGGAAGTCTGCGATGCGCGCGTCGGCGTCCAGCTCGGCAAAGCAGAGGCGGGCGGCGTCCTCGACGAACTTGGGCGAGGCACCGTTCATCTCGGCAAAAGCCTGCTCGTCCTCGCGCCGCACCATCACCTGCACCTCGGTCTTGAGCGCGCGGCGGCAGGCTTCGATCAGGTCGCCGTGGCGCAGCGCCGCCTCGGGTGCCAGCTCGGCCACCACGCGCGCGCGACTGCGCTGGGAGTGCGGGATGCTGTAGATGCCGCGCTCGGTCTCGGCGTGATCGGCCAGCGCCGCCGAGGCCGGACAGGCGGACGAATACAAAAAATCGAGCAGCAGCCGACAGCGAAATGCGCCCTCATCGAGCCGCGCCGCAAAGCCGCAATCGTAATACTGGTAGCCGCTCAGCCCGCTGCGCAGGCTCTGCTGGCGCACCGGCAGGCTGAACCGCAGCCGCAACTGCGCCGCCGGCGCATCGATTTCCGCGCAGTAGCGCCCCAGCAACTCGCGCAGCAGCGACGGCTGCACCTCGCGCTCGCCAAACTCGCCAAAAATGCGCGGGATGCGCGACATGTTGACCCCGTTGCGGTCTGCCTCGACCCGCACGGTGCCGGTCACTGCCGTCTCGAGCACCAGCGCCTCGCCGTCGACCCCCGTGTAGCGCATGGGCACGCGAAAGCCCGCGCAGCCCGCCAAATCCACCCGCACCCTCGCACCGGCGATGTGCTCGCTGCCCGAGTTCTGGCTATCCGGCAGCGACTCGCGGTAGGCCGCGT
>CAYQTM010000102.1:5046-6322 GCA_964420355.1 uncultured Opitutales bacterium | reverse complement strand
CGGTCAGTTCGTCGCCCGACCTGGCCGAGCGCTCCTGCGCCCCCAGCGACAAGCCACCCAGCAGCAGCGAGGCAGACAAAAGACCATTTCGCGCATACTTCGCAAGGGAAACGCGCCTTTCAAAACAACGTGTGGATTTCATACAGTATAAGTTTTCTTGCTCTGCCGACTCCACTTTAAGGAACCAGCAAAGCCAACCCTAAACATACTGAGAATGAGACGCAATATGAAAATTCGCCAGGATTTACCTCTGCCGGCTTTCGTCGGTGCCAAAAGATAATCCGCTGTAATTGAAGCGTTTTTGCCGGGTTTCACTTCGTGCCGATGCGCGCGGCGAGCGGGGCGTGGGCGAGCAGTTGGAGGATGTGGTAGGCCATCAGGGGCAGGAGGATCAGCCCCAGTTCGAGGTTGGTCGAGGCAAAGATGGCGCTGGCCATCGGCACCCCGGCGGCGAGGGTCTTCTGGGGTGCGCAAAAGAGCGCGGCGCGGCGATCTTCCGTGGGCAGGCGCATCAGCCCAGACAGCAGCCAGACAAGCGCGGTGAGGATGGCGATAAGACTCGCGCAGGTGAGCAGCACCGCGAACACCGTCTCCAGTCCGTAACGCTGCCAGACGCCCGCCTCGACCGAGTTGCTGAAGGCTCCGAAAACGATCAGGCAGATCACGCCCTGATTCAGCCGTCGCAGCCCGACCTTGTGCCGCGTCGCCCAGTCGCGCAGCCAGGGTCTCGCAAGCTGCCCGAGCAGCAGCGGCAGCAGCAACAGCAGGCTGATCTGCAAGAGCAGCCCGCCCAGCGGCAGGCGCTCCGCCCCGACCTCGCCCAGCAACTGCACCACCCAGAGCGGCACCAGCAGGATGCCCGCGACGTTGGCCGCCGCCGTGTTCAGGAGCGCCCCCGAGACGTTGCCCCCGGCGATGGTCGTGTAGATGTTCGCCGCTGTGATCGTGGTGGGCAGCATCGCCAGATAGAGGAAGCCCAGCCCGAGCGTCCCCTCGAAGAGCAGCCCGCCCCAGGGCAGCCAGCCACGCGCCGCCACCAGCCCGAGCATCAACAGCGGCACCAGCCCAAAGATAAATCCCTGCACCAGCAGATGCAGCCGCCACCGCGCCAGCCCACGCGCCAGATCCTCGGTCGGGAGAGTCAGCCCGGTATTGAAAAACACCACAAACACCCCGATCAGGCTCACCCATTCCAGATGCATCCACCCACCACGCGCACCCCAGCCCGGCACCACAAATGCCAGCCCAACTGAAGCCAGCAGCGCGAGCAGGAAAA
>CAYQTM010000102.1:2146-4946 GCA_964420355.1 uncultured Opitutales bacterium | reverse complement strand
GAGCGCCTCGGGTCGGCTCAGGTTGCGCGTTATTTATAGACGGTGAATTTCTTGGGGTCGAAGGCCTCGCGGATGGCCTCGCCGACGAAGGTGACGAGGGTCAGCAGGATGACCAGCGTGCTGAAGGCGGCGCTGACGATCCACGGCGCCACGCGGAGCTGGCTGGTGCCTTGCTTGAGCAGCTCGCCGAGGCTGGGCGTCGGCACCGGCAGGCCAAAGCCGAGGAAGTCCAGCGCCGTGATCGCCGTGATCGCTGAGACAATCGTAAAGGGCATAAAGGTCACGATGGTCGAGACGGTGTTGGGCAGGATGTGGCGAAAAATGATGCGCCCCGAGCCCGCGCCCAGCACCCGCGCCGCCGCCGTGTAATCGCGCGCCTTCTCCTTATAAGTGGCCGTGCGCATGTAGTAGGTCATGCCGGTCCAGGAAAACAGCACCATCACCAGCAGCAGAATCGCGATGCGCGCCTCGACCGAGAACCCGCTGGGGATCACCGAAAAGATGATAATCACCATGTAGAGAAAGGGCACGTTTGACCATATTTCGATCAGGCGCTGCCCCAGCAGATCGGTCGCGCCGCCGAAGTAGCCCATCAGGCAGCCAAACGCGATGCCAATGAGGTAAGTCAGCACCATGAAGGCCAGCGCGAAGAAAATCGCGATGCGAAAGCCGTAAACCAGCCGCGCCAGGATGTCGCGCCCCTGCGAATCGGTGCCCAGATAGTGCTGCACGTCGGGCGAGGGCGGGCGCGGCTTGAACACGCCCTCGTAGGGGTTTTGCTCGCGCGGATTGTAGGGCACCAGCGGCAGCAGCGCCCAGGAGTCGGCGCCCTCGGCCTCCCAGCGGGCATCCAGCGCCCGGTAATCGGCGGGCGAAAAGCGGTCGACGCCCTCCGCGCCAAACTCTGCCCCGAGGCGCACCTTGCCATAAGTGGGAAAGTGGAGCTGCCCCTCGTGCCAGACGACCAGCGCGCGGTCGCTGATAAACAGCTCGGCAAACATCGAGCCGACCGTGGCGATGGCCAGCAAAAGGAAGGACCAGTAACCGCGCTTGATGCGGCGGAAGCGGTCGAGCTTGCGGGCGGTCAGCGGATTCCACCGGATGGGCAACACCAGCACGGCCAGCAGCGCCACAGCCATCAACAGCCCCAGCCCCGGCAGCAGATGAACCGCAAAGACCAGCACCAGCCCCAGCACACCACCCGCCGCCAACCCAGCCACCCGCAAGGGTGCCCGCCGCCAAACCGGCGAGTCATAAAGAGGATCATCCGCCTTCAACGCCATCGCTCAATGCATTGAACACCTCAAACCACCGCTTGCAATCCTAAAGCAGGGAAAGGCAAGCGGATACGTATGGAGCATTGCCTTGCGACGTAATGTCGCCTAACCTCGACTCATGACTCCAGAGATTTTCAGTTCCATGACGCCCGAAAAGTGGCACCTTGCGCTCAATCACCTTGTTTTTCTGCTGCCGCTTGCGGCGTTGATTCCCCTACTGATCGGGGCGCGTTGCAAGAGTCGTCCGGCCATGCTGAGTGGGGTGCTGATCGCGTTGCTCGGGAGCGGGATGACGGGCGTAGTGATGGGCACCGGCGAGGAGGCCTACGAGCGCTACGAAGAGGGCGCAGTGGCGGCCTATCTGGACGCCGGAGCCGAGGACGCGCTGCACAACCACGAGGAGATGGCGCACACCTGGTCGAAGGTGATGTATGTGCTGCTGGGCGTCTCGGCTCTCGGGCTGCTGATCGGGTGGATCAAGCCCAAATGGCTGCCCGCAGCCAGCCAGATAGTGGCCTTCCTCTGCCTCGCCTCTGGGATCGCGGGAATCGCCATAGCGGACACCGGTGGAGAAATCCGCCGACCTGACTTCCGCGACCCTGCTGCGCAAACCTCCAGCAGCAGCGGGCAATCTTACGAAAGCCACGAGCACGACGATGACGACCACGACCACGACTGAGCCGCCGAGTGCAAAAAGTAAAAAGTAAAAAGGAATGAGGAAAAAATCGAGTCTGCACAGACCTTCGACCGTCGAACATCGACCATCGAACATTTCCTACTTGAGACTTCTGATTTGTGATTTGTGACTTGTTCTTGACATAGACCAGTTGACCGGTTGAAGTTACAGTCATGAAAAAAATCGGGCTGTTTGAGGCCAAGACGCGACTCTCGGAGATTTGCGCGGAGGTGGCCGAGGAGAATCAAGGGGTGATTGTGACGCGCCGTGGGGAGCCGCTGGTCGAGATTCGCCCGATTGCCAAGGCGGGGCAAAGCATTTGGGAGGCGCGCGATGCCTACGTCGGCTCCAAGGGGCTGTGGAAAAAAGACCTCACCCCGCCCGAACGCACCCTCGATAACCCGCCGATCTGGACATAAAGGTTTTGCTATCCATGCGCTTTTTACTCGATACCTCTGTTTATTTGCAGCCCCTGCGACCCAAGCCCCTGCCGGTCGTGGAGCAGCATTGGCGGGAGCTGGGCGATGAGGCGCTGGCGATCTCGGCGCTGACCCTGGCCGAGGCGCGGGGTCTGCTGATGCAGCGCGACAGCAAGAAGTTGTGGCAGCTCTATACCAGCTTTTTGGAGGATAAGCTGACTGTGCTGGCTTATGATGAGGCGGTTGCCGTGCAGATGGGCGATCTGATTGCGCAGGATGCCGCCGCCGAGCACCCGCGCTCGCAGCTCGACTTGATCGTCGCCGCGACCGCGCGCCAGCATCGCTTGATCCTCGCGACCACCCGTCCGCAGGCCTACGAAGGCATCGCGGGTCTGGCGGTCGAGGACTGGTCGAGCGAATCGGCCTGA
>CAYQTM010000102.1:0-2046 GCA_964420355.1 uncultured Opitutales bacterium | reverse complement strand
AGCGGTTGGCGCGGGCGAGCGCCTTGTTGATGCGGTCGGCCAGCTCGAAGATGCTCGTCTCGTCTTCCTCTTCGAAGACGAATGTGTAGAGGACGCCGTTCTGGATGCTGCCGTCGATACGGCGCATGCCGATGACCTCCTCGCCGACGACCAGCACGAGGCGCCGCCCGATGTTGGTCGTGCTGACTCGCATGAGCTGAAACGCGCCCGAGGAGGTGGTCTCGAACATCAGTGCGCGCCCGAGATCGACCTGCACGACCTGCACCCGCGCAAAGTGCGTCTCATTGAGCGCGGACGCGGTCTGCACGGTGATGGGCTGGGCTTCGCCGGGCATTTCGAGCACTTGCACGCGGTTGCCGAGCTGGTTGGCGTCGAGCACTTCGACGTAAAATCGCGGCACGGCTTTGGCCTCTTCGCGCCCGGTTTGGCAGGCGGTGAGCAGCAGCGCCGAGCCGGTGAGCAGGGCAAGGAAAAAATGACGCAGGGCAGGCATAGTGATGGAGCGATTTAAGCGGAAAGTGGCGGAAAGTCGAGCCTGTTCAGGGCTGCTGCTTTTGCAGTTGTTGCTTGAGCTGCCGCCAGTGCTGGAGGCGTTCGGCGATGGCGGCCTCGGAGCCGTTGGGGCTGGGCTGGTAGAGTTTGAGCGGCTTTTCGAGGTATTCCTGGCCGCTGATCGCCTCGGGGTAGTCGTGTGAGTAGCGGTAGCCCTTGCCGTGGCCGAGGGATTTATTGGTCTTGGTGTGGCTGTCGCGCAGCCAGAGCGGGACGAGCTGCACTGGGCCTTCGCGAATGGCTTTTTTGGCGGCGGCAAGCCCGGTGGTGGCGGAGTTGCTCTTGGGGCAGGTGGCGAGGAATAGCGTGGCATGGGCAAGGTTCAGCTCGCACTCGGGCAGGCCGATCAGCTCGCAGGCCTGAAAGGTGGCCACCGCGAGGGGCAGCGCGCGGCTGTCGGCCAGACCGATGTCCTCGGAGGCCAGAATGACGAGGCGGCGGGCGATGAAGCGCGGATCTTCGCCGCCCGCCAGCATCTTGGCGAGCCAGTAGAGGGCGGCGTCGGGGTCGCAGCCGCGCATGCTCTTGATGAAGGCGCTGGCGGTGTCGTAGTGCTCGTCCTCGTTGGCGTCGTAGCGGATTTGGCGCTCGCGGGCGAAGGCATCGAGGGCGTCGCTGGTGACGCGGCTGCCGATGGGCTGGCTGAGGACGAGGGTTTCGAGAGCCGAGAGCGCGCGGCGAAGGTCGCCGTCGGCGAGGCGGGCGAGCTGCTCGATCACCTCGGGGTCGACCTCGCAGCGGTGGTTACCGAGGCCGCGATCGGGATCACTCAGCGCCCGTTGGAGCACCTCGGCGATGCGCGGCACGGGGACGGGTTCGAGGCGGAAGAGGTGGCTGCGCGAGAGGAGCGGCGGGATGACGTAGAAGCCGGGGTTGTGGGTGGTCGCGCCGATCAGGCGAATGTTGCCCGCCTCGACATCGGGCAGCAACAAGTCCTGCTGCGCCTTGTTGAAACGGTGCAGCTCGTCGATGAAGACCAGCGTGCGCTCCTCGGGGCGGCCGCGCGCCATGCGGAGGATGTCGCGCAGCTCGGCCACGTTAGACATCACCGCATTCAGCCGCACAAAACGGCTCTGCGTCTCGCGCGCGATCACCTCGGCGAGGGTAGTCTTGCCGCAACCCGGCGGCCCGTAGAAGAGCAGGCTGCCGAAGGTGTCGCCCGCGATCAGGCGCGGCAAGAGCGCATTTGAGCCGGTCAGGTGTTCCTGCCCGACCACCTCCGAGAGCCGCCGCGGACGCCTCCGCACGGCCACCGGACGCCGCCGCCCGCTGCCACCCCCCGCGGCGCCGCCCGGCGATTCCCGCCCGCCCCCGCGCTCGGGGAAGAGGGATTCCTGCCTGGGCGACACCACCAACACGGCTGGCTCCCAGGCCGTCAGCACCCGCCCCCCCCCCCTTCGACCCGCCCGCCCGGCCCGCACCGACCACCGCTCCGGCCCCTGCGCCACGGCCTCCCGGGCCGCGACCGAGCGCTCGTAATCCGCATGCACCCGC
>CAYQTM010000101.1:0-6454 GCA_964420355.1 uncultured Opitutales bacterium | reverse complement strand
ATCCAGCACCGTGCAACCCGCCGTCACCCCGGCGTCGACCTTCATGGCCACCACCCCCGACGCGGCCAGGGCGTCAATCACCGGCTGGGTCTCCAGCACCGCCATTTCCAGCGCCTTGCAGTTCAGGCACCAGTCGGCGGTGAAGTCCATCATCACCACGTTGCCCTCGGCCAGCGTCTGCTCAAAGCGCTGCGGGGTGTAGTACACCCACGCGATGTCGCTGGGTCGGGTCGCCTTCCAGGCCGTGCCCATCGACCCGCCGATCACCAGCAGGCCCGTGCGCAACACCTCGCTCGCCCGCACCGGATCTTTCGCGCCATGCGCCTCGCCCACGAGGATGCTCACCGCATTGCACACCCCGATGCAAAACAGCAGAAAGGCGCCCCAGATCACCCCGGCAAAAGTCGCCGCAGCCAGCGGCACCACACCCACGCGCCCGATCATCGCCATATCGACCACATAGAGCGCATGCGTCGCCAACTGCCCAATAATCATGGGCAGCGCCAGCCGCAACGTCCGGCGCAACTCTTCCAATACCCGCTGCATAATCCCCTCATTCCATGACACAAATCGCCGGGGAAACCAATGCTGGATAGCAGGTGTTTTTCCCCCACGACACAACCGCCCGCCGGGCGACTACTCGCCGATCGCCAGGCGCTCGGAGAGGAAGGGCGGCAGCTCGGCCTCGCGGATGGCTTGCTGGGCGGCTTCGATGTCGTAGTGCACGCGGTGGAAGCAGACGCTGCCGCACTTGCCGATCTCGGTGTCGTAGATCAGGTAGCAGGCGCGCGGATCGCCATCGCGGGGCTGGCCGACCGAGCCCACGTTGATCGCGTAGCTGGTGCCGGGCGACAGCTCCTGCTCGGGTTCGGGGAAGTTCATCCGCAGCATGTGCTTGCGCCGAAAAATCATCGGCGTGTGCGAGTGCCCGAAAAAACTGAGGGTGGTCGTCTGCATCATCATGTGTACCGAGGCCAGCCGCAGGTTGGTCATGTAGGGCCAGAACTCGGGGTTGAAGAGGCAGGCGTGCACCAGCGTCACCCCTTTATACTCCGAGACCAGCGGGCGCTTGAGCAGCCACTGCCGCTGCGTCTCGTTGAGCTGGGCGCGCGTCCAGAAGAGGCTGTTGCGGGCGTGCTCGGAAAACTCTTCCAGCGGATCTTCGCTGGCCGCCGCCTCGTCGTGATTGCCGCGAATCACCGCGCCCGGCAGCTCCATGATGATGTCGAGGCACTCGCGCGGCTGTGCCCCATAACCCACAATATCGCCCAGACAAGCCAGCGCATCCACCCGCCGTCGCGCCATGTCGCTGAGAACCGCCTCCAAGGCATGCAAATTTGCATGGATATCACTGATAAGCGCTAATCTCACGGGTGTAGCATCGGAGTTCCGCGACGACAGGTCGCTGGTATTGCCTGAAAAGTCGACCAGAAGCCGCTCTCCTGTGACGCATTAGGCTTGCCAGACTCCCAGCGCTGCCGCGCGCCTTTGGCACAACAGATGCGGCGGCGTGGTCATGCAGCATATTTGGTTCCACGACTGGCAATCGCTCCTGCGCACCCTGATCGCCGGGGTGGTGACTTACGGGGCGTTGGTCTTCCTGCTGCGCATCTCCGGCAAGCGCACGCTCTCCAAAATGAACGCCTTCGACTTCGTGGTGACGGTCGCCTTCGGCTCGACCCTTGCGACCATTCTGCTCAGCACGAGCGTGTCGCTGGCGCAGGGCATCTTCGCGCTGGCGCTGCTCATTTTTATCCAATTTGCGGTCACTTGGTCGAGCGTGCGGATCGGCTGGGTGCGGCGACTCGTCACGGGCGAGCCCGAGCTGCTGCTTTTTCGCGGCAAATACATGGAAGGCGTGCTCCGGCGCACGCGCATCACCCACAGCGAGGTGCAGGCCGCCGCCCGAGCCGAGGGCTTTGCGGCGCTGGAAAAAGTGAAGGCGGTGGTGCTCGAAACCGATGGCTCCTTCAGCGTGATCGGCTCGACCGAGGACGGCAGCGATTCCACTCTCACCGGCTTCGGCAAGCTGCTTGAGCAATCCGAGGGACGCCCCGAACAAACCCGCCCAGTCCAGCAGTGAAGCTCTCGCGCGGTTAGATCAGCTCTTTAAGGAAGTTGTGGAACTGGATGGTTTCGGCGAGGTTGTCGGATTTGTTGCAGTCTTCCCAGTCGATCCAGACGTATTCGATGCCCAGCCAGCCGGAGTAGTCGCTCTCTTTCATTTTTTCGACCACGCGGCGGTAATCGATCGTGTTCTCGGTAAAGTTGCACTGGAGGCGGCCTTCTTTGGCACCGCGCACGTGGAAATGCGAGGCGTGATCGACCAGCGGCTCGGCTTCGGCGTCGGCCAGCCCCGCGCGGGTGAAGTGGGTGTAATCAACCGTCAGGGTCAGCCCCGGCACCGCCTGCACCAGCTCCAGCCCCTTCTGCGGAATCGGCGCGAGCGAGCCCACATGCGCCTCGACCCCGAGGATCAGCCCGGCGGCCTTCGAGCGCTCGACCCGCCAGGCCAGCTCCTCGGTCGCCCGCTCCCCGGAAGTCGCCGCCGACCCCACCTCCTCAAAGAGCACGCCCGGCAGAGCCGTCACGTGCTCGCTACCGACCAGCGCCGCGTATTCGCGGGTGCGCTCACACCAGTCGCGCGCCTTGGCGCGGGGGTCGGCCTGGGGTTGGTTGCTGGCGAAGGGGCCGAAATCGGCGTGCACCTGGAGGAAGACATCGGCGCACTTCAGTCCCAGCCCGTCGAGCTGACCCTTTAGGCGCTTCGCATTGGCGGGCAGGTCGGCAAACTCCTTGGATGGCCAGAGGTGCGAGCGTCCCTCGAAGAGGCCAATGTCGACGCCGTCCATGCCGAGCATGGAGATCAGTTTGAGGCTGTTCTCGTGCGAGAGCAGTGGAAAGGTAAAGTCGGCAACGGCAAATCCTTTGATGTTCATAGCGTTAGGGGGTGAGTTGGGAACGCGGCCATCTCAAGGGATAAACCGGCCGGAGTCAACCTTGCGAGGGCGGGCGGCGAGGCGTTGCATTTTGGCGAAGCCGTGGCACAATTGCAGGCATGTCGGGGTTGGCGCAGTATTTGCCGAGCGAGTGGGTGGCGGCGCGCCCCGAGGCGGGCTGGCATCGCAATCCGCGCCTGCAGGTGGCGCTGCGGGATTGTCGGGCGATCACGCGGCGGCACGCCAAGAGCTTTTATTTTTCGAGCTTTCCGCTACCCGAGGACAAGAAGCAGGCGGCCTTTGCGGTCTATGCGTTTTGCCGTTACATCGACGACTGTATCGACGAGGTGCCCGAGGACTCGCCGGTGCCCGCGCCCACGCGCCAGAAGCTGATCGACGAGCTGGCGGCGATCGAGCGGGGCGAGAGTGCGCTGGCCTTTGCGCCCGCTTTCGCGGAGGTCAACCGCCAGTATGCGATCCCTGCGGCCTTCTATCACGACCTGATCGAGGGCTGTTGCAGCGACCGGGGTGCGGTCGACATCGCGAGCTTTGCCGAGCTGGAGCTGTATTGCTACCGAGTGGCCTCGGTAGTGGGGCTGATGATGAGCAAGATTTTCGGGCTGCGCGAGGCCGAGGGTGCCTTGCGCGCCGCCGAGATGGGGCTGGCCATGCAGCTCACCAACATCCTGCGCGACGTGCGCGAGGACGCCCTGCGCCAGCGGTTCTATCTGCCGCGAGATGAGCGCGAAGCGGCGCAGATCAGCGAGGCGCAGCTCCTCAGCGGGACGGTCGACCCGGCCTGGCAGGCTTTTTGCCGCGAGCAGATCGCCCGGGCTCGCGACTACTATCGGCGCGGCGAACAGGGTCTACTGCTGCTGGAAGACGATGGCTCACGGCGCACCGCCACCTTGATGGCGCGCATCTACGGCGGCATCCTCGACGCCATCGAACGCGCCGACTGCGATGTTTTCTCACGCCGCTGCTACGTCAGCTTCTGGCGCAAACTCGGCCTCACCTACAGCGTCTTTCGCTGATTCTTCTTTTCTTTGGTTGCATCCTCCCTTGCCAGTTTGGGACACCCGCGCTAGGTTCGCCGAATGGGTGATCAGACCGATGCGGGGAGCAAGAAGCGGCGGATGAGTCCGGTGGCGCGTGTTTCGTCCTACCTGTTTCGCTATTGGGGGCTGTTTGCGACGACGCTGCTGTTTGCGACCATCATGACCGGGCTGTCGGTGTGGGTGCCGCAGCAGGTGCGCATGGTGATCAATAACGTGCTCGGGCAGGAGGGCGTGGTCGAGGAAGGCGCGCGGTCGACTGCCATCGAACAGCTTTTGATCGGCGTGGGCATCATTTTCGCGCTCTATCTGGGGCGCGAGGTTTTCAATATGCTGCGCATCATCGTCAACAACGTCCTCGAACAGCGCGTGCTGATCGAGCTGCGCACCGAGCTGCACGACAAGCTGCTCGACCTGCCGATCGGGTTTTTCGACAACCGCAAGAGCGGCGATGTCGCCTCGACCGTGATCGAAGACGTGAACAACCTGGAGCGCGCCCTGCTCGACGGCACCGAACAGGGGCTGACCGCCATTCTGACCATCGTCGGCATCTCGCTCATCATCGTGCCGGATCAGCCGCTGCTTTCGGCCATCGTTTTCCTGCCGGTGCCCCTGCTCGCCGTGATGGGCTTTTTCCACTCGAAGAAGGCGCGCCGCCTCTGGCGCAAGGTGCGCGACAGCGCCGGTAACCTCAACGCCCTCCTGATGGAGGACATTCAGGGCAATCGGCTGATCCAGAGCTTCGGGCTGAAGCCCCGCGAGCGCGGGCGCTTTCGCGACAAGGCGGAGACCCTGCGCAGCGACACCCTGCGCGGCATGTTCAATTGGGCCACCTTTTCGCCGCGCATCGGGCTGGTCTCGCAACTGGGCTTCCTCGGCGTGATCGCTTACGGCGGCTACCTGCTGATCGCGCGCCCCGAGCAGTTCAATCCGGGTGACCTGATCGCTTTCATTCTCTACGCGGGGATGGTGACCGACCCCATCCGCACGCTCACCCAGCTCACGCAACTCCTCAGCACCGGTAACGCCAGCGGCGAGCGCGTCTTCGACCTGCTCGACCACAAGGTCGATATCACCAACGCGCCCGAGTCCAAGCCCTTCCCGAGCGAGCCGGTCAACGTGACCTTCGAGGAGGTGCGCTTTGCCTACAACGAGCGCCGCCACGCCATCCCGCCGGTCAATCTGGAGCTGCCGCCGGGCAAGGTGACGGCGCTGGTCGGGCACACCGGCGCGGGCAAGAGCACGGTGGCCAACCTTATTTGGCGCTATTACGACGTCACCGAGGGGCGCGTGGCGATCAACGGGCTGGATGTGCGCGAGATCGATCTGGCTCAACTGCGGCTGAATATCGGCGTGGTAGCGCAAGATCCCTTCCTCTTCGACGCCTCGGTGCGCGAGAATCTGGAGCTGGCGCGCCCCGATGCCCCGGAGGCGGCGCTGATCGAGGCGCTCAAGGGTGCTAGCGCCTGGGACTTTGTCCGCAACCTGCCTGATGGCATCGACACGCTGATCGGCGAGCGCGGTGTGCGCCTCTCGATGGGGGAAAAACAGCGGCTCACCATTGCGCGCGTCATGCTGAAAAACCCGCCACTGGTCATCCTCGACGAGGCCACTTCCTCGGTCGACACCATCACCGAGCGCATGATCCAGCGCGCCCTCGACAACCTCGTCCGCGAGCGCACCACGCTGGTGATCGCCCACCGCCTCTCGACCGTGCGCCGCGCCGACCAGATCGTGGTGCTCGACCAGGGCGAAATCCTCGAACGCGGCACCCACGACGATCTCTGCGCGAAAAACGGCCACTACGCCCGCCTCTGGCAACACCAGCTCGACCTCATCCCCGAGCACGCCTGAGGCGGCCCCGTGCCTCAGCCCAGTTGCCCGGTCAGTGCGAGGATGGCGAGCTGCCAAATGCCAACGAGAAAGCCGAGCACGCCGCCCAGAATCTCGATCAGGCGGAACTCGCGCTTGGCGATGCGCAGGACGACCGCCTCCAGCTTGTCGAGGTCGAAGCCGCGAATCTTCTCGCTGACCAGCTCGTGCACCTGGAAGCGCGTGCTGACATCCGAGGCCACCCGTTCGACCAGCGTCGCCGCCTCGTTTTTCATCTCCTTGGCCACGATGTTTTCGAGCTTTTCGATCAGCCCGTCGTTGATGAAATTGCCCACCAGCGGCATCGCCTGCAGGCGCACCACAACCCGCTGCCGCACCAGCCGCCGCGCCGCCGTTTCCAAGTGCTCCGAGAGGTCGACCCGCCCGATCATCCCGCGCACCACGCTCCCGTCGACCAGCTCCGACTCGACGATCTCCGCCGCCTGCTCCGCGATGTCCGGCTGACGCCGCGGAATCAGCCCCTGCACGCGAAAGCCCAGCACCTTGCGCGGCCAGCGCGGGTGAAAGAGCATCTGAATCGCCACCCAATTCGGCAGCCAGCCGACCAGCGCCCTGGACAGCGGCCCC
>CAYQTM010000100.1:0-6482 GCA_964420355.1 uncultured Opitutales bacterium | reverse complement strand
AGCGGGCAAAAGAACAAGTCGGATTGCTACACTTATTTGCTGACAAGCCCTAAGGAGCCTATGCAAACGCCGGAGCCGAGTCCCAAGCCCAACCCCGAGGCACTGGAGGCTCAGATCGCCGCCGTCGAGCAACACCTCGCCTGGCTGAAAGCACAGCGCCCAGCACACCCATCCACCGACCCCACGGCTCGGCAAGCGCCACCAGCGCCCAAGCCGCCGCCCGCGACGGAAGCGCCCGAAACCACCACTCCCGAAGCGGCTGCGGCGCAGACGCCGGTTTCAGCGGTTGCCGCAACAGCGCCCGCCGACGCCCACCCAGCCGCCCCCGACACCGAGGCCGAGCGCATCCTCGCCCAGGCTCAGCCCACCCTGACCACTGACCAGGTCAAATTCGGCTGCGCACTCGCCTTCATCGTCGCCACTGCACTCGCGATCTTCCTCCTCTTTGGCCTCCCCTACATCTTCCCCGAACTCGCCGCCCCTCCCGATTCTCAACAGGAGAACACAGAGCACCCAGAGGATTGAGAGGTTTGCATGTCGATGACAATTTACAAACTGGAGATTTATGTGCCGGCGTCGCATTTGGATGCCTTGCGAGAGGCTTTGGCGGGTGCGGGTGCCGGGGTGATTGGGAATTATGAGTGCTGTATGGCGGTGATCCCCAATAAGGGGTATTATCGACCGCTGCCGGGTGCCGATCCCTGGGATGGGGAGATCGGGAAGCTGAGCGAGGTGGATGAACTGAAGGTGGAATTGCAGTGTCGGGAGGATCGGCTGGAGGCCGCGCTGGAAGCGATGCGCCGTGCCCACCCCTACGAGGAGCCCGCCTATTTTGTCATCCCGACGGCCAACAAGGGGTGACCGAGCCGCCGCCGGGCAATCAGGAGAAACGCTTCCAAAGGGACGGGGCGAAGAGGACGAGGATGGCGTAGAGTTCGAGGCGACCCAGAATCATGAGCAGGGTGCAGAGGAGCTTGGCCGGGGCGCTCATGAAGCCGTAGTTTTCGGCGGGGCCGACCATGCCAAAGCCCGGGCCGATGTTGAAGAGGCTGGAGAGGATGGCCGAGATGGTGCTGAGGAGATCCATCTCGGGTTCGAGGGTGGCAAGAATGAGTATGCCGAAGCAGACCAGAGCGGCGTTGAGGACGATGTAGGTGGCGACGTTGGTTTGCGCCTGCTGGTTGACGATGCGCCCGTTAGCGCGGATGGGGCGGACGACGTGGGCGCGGAAGGCTTGCTCGATGTTGTTGATAATCAGGCGGAAGGCGATGACGGCGCGGATGATCTTGGTGCCGCCCGCCGTCGACCCGCTGCAGCCGCCGAGCACCATCAGCCCGAGCAGCACAGCCTCGGCGGGCAGGTGCCAGAAGCCAAAATCGGTCGAGGAGTAGCCGGTGGTCGAGATGATCGACACGACCTGGAAAGCGGCGGTGCGGATGGTGGGCTCGATGCCCTGAGTGAGGCCGTGGGTGGCCAGCCCGGTGGCGATGAAGAGGGTGGCCGCGAGGCAGACGAGGTAAAACACGGTTACCTCGCTGTTCTGGCGCACCTCCGCCCAGTCGCGATCAATGGCGCGGAGCAACCAGAGGAAACTGGTCGCGCCGATGGCCATCACGGCGATCAGAATCCACTCGATCACCGGGCTGGCAAACGCTTCTATACTGAGCGAACGCGTACTGAAGCCGCCGGTCGAAATGGCGCTGAAGGTGTGGCAGGTGGCGTCGTAAATCGACATGCCCGCAAAGTAGAGCGCCAGACCGGTGGCAGCCGAGAGACTGAGGTAGAGCGCCATCAGCCGCAGCGCGCCGCTCTGCACGCGCCCGGTGTCGATCTCGCCGGACGTGCCGCTGTTTTCGTTGGTGAAGAGGATTTTGCCGCTGGCACCGAGCGAGCTGAGAATGGCGACGAAGAACACGACCACGCCGAGGCCGCCGATCCACTGGCTCATGCAGCGCCAGAAGAGCAGGCTGCGAGACCAATCCTCAAAGCCCGTGAAGACCGAGGCACCAGTGGTGGTCAGCCCGGAGGCGGACTCGAAGATGGCGTCGGCAAGGGTGCAGTTCGGCAGGATAAAGAGGTAGGGCAGCGCCCCGAGCAGCGAGGCCAGCAGCCAGCCGAGACCGATCAGGGCGAGCGCCTCCTTGCGGAACAGGGTCTTGCTGGCACCGCGCCCGGCGATGGCGAGCCCGAGCGCGGCGACGAGGGTAATGCCGATCGACCAGGCGAAGCCGGGAATGGCTCGGCGCTCCTGCTCGAAACCGCCTTCGAGCAGCCCGCCGCCGAGACTGATCCCGAAGGCCGCCGCGAGGGCGAGCAGGATCAGCGAAAGGAGCCGACTGAGCAGGCGGTAATTCATCGGTGAGCAATTTACCGCAGGCAGAGTGCCGGTCGCGAGTATTTTTAACCGCGGCGCGCGGCGATGGCTGGGCGGGCAGCGCTACCAGGTCGGGCCGTTCCAAGTGCCCTTGGCGAGCGGGCGGGTGCCGTAGGCCTGGGCGCGCTCAGGGTGCATGAAGTAAGTCCAGGCTTGCGTGAAAGGCTGGCCGGTCGGGTCGTAGCACAGGATCGCCGCGCGGTTGTAGTCGTTGGCCTGAGGCGGGCGGAAGGGGTCAAAGTCCTCCAGCGCGTCGATCTCGCGGAGGATTTCGGGGTCGGGCAGGGTGAGGATGTAGCCATGCACCCAGCCCGGCTCGGACGGCGAGGGCACCGCGAGCGGATCGAGCAGCGCGGGGTAGCCGAGATCGAGCGCAACAAGCTGGCCGCGCACCCGCGCCGGCATGGCGGTGTGAACGCGCCCCTCACAAATCTGCTGCCAGTATTTCTGTCCCGGCTTGAGGGTGCCGTAAACGAAGACCTGAAGGTCGGGCGCTGTCTGCGGATCACTCAAGGCTGGGCGGGCTTACTCTTCGCCTCGGGTGCGAATGCGGACGTTGGGCGGTGCCGAGGGCGGGCGCTCCATCGGTGGGCCGCCGGAAAGGTCGGGCAGATTTTTGAGAAAGTCCTCCGCCGTATCGCCCTCGCCATCCGCGGTTTCGCCAGAAGTCTCCCCCCCAGTTTCTCCGGAAGTCTCGCCCCCGTTAGCGGTTCCGTCGCCTGCGGTATCGCCGCCAGCCGTTTCGCCGCCGGGTCGCCGCGAGGGCGGCAATCCACCCGCCAAACTCGGCGAGGGCAGGTCGGTCAAAGCAGCCGGCAGCGGCGGTGGTGCCGGCACTTCGATGGTGATCTCGCCATTTTCGTCCTCGATCACCCGCACATTCGGATTCCGTCGCGCGGCCGCGATGGCCTCCTCGGTCACATTTTCCAAAACCAGCTTCGCGCGCGGAGCCTCCTGCGCTGCCGTCTCGGCATCCGGCGCTTGATTTGGAGTAAAAAGAGTCGGCGCGGCAACCTGCGCGACCGGTGCATCGGCAACATCTGCCTTCGCGGGGCTGAGCCCATAGGTCTGCCCCTCGTATTTCAAGACCAGTCGCTGCCGCTCGGGATAAAAATTCTCAATCGTATACCAGGCGTTGGGACGCCCCTCGCGCAGCCACAGGGTGGAGCCGGTCTCGCGATTATGGATCAGAAAACTGAGCCGCCCGCCGAGCTTCATCGTGCCGCGCCACTCCAGCGGGCTGTCTGTCCGCGCGCTGTCCCGCCCGCTGGTCGGCTCCGGCTCCATCTCTTCCTGAACCGCCTCCTCGACCTCGATTCCGATAAACTTGCTCTCGACCTCCTGCGTAGCCGTTTCATCCGCCCACGCCACACCCGCGCACAGGATTGCCAAGGACAGGATAATCAGCTGGGGAGGGCGCATCATGTTAAGAATAGCAACACCAATTGAAAAACGAAAGTTTCAAGTTATAAAAAAAAGTTTTTTACCGCTTGTTGGGCTGGGGTATCTCATCTAAACCTGCGAGAAGAGCCTCCCGATCCAGTTCGTGCCCCGCCAGTCTGAGTAAGAATGCGGGCAGCCCAAGAGCCTTACTCCAGTGTGTAAGGAGCCTTGGCCACCCCAAAACCCGTTGAATGGCCTGTGAAACAGAGAAAACCTGAGGAATATCCCGCATTTTTGCTTTTTCTCGACGATAAGGGTTGTAATCGAATAATTAGGCGTCATCATGCTGCCTGAAACTCTGTTTGAGAGCAAGCGCACGCAGGCTGACCCGTATGATCAAAGTCAATATACCCATTGGTGTCATATAAGTCCCGATCGCCGAGTTAGTTAAGGCAATTGCGGCAGAGAGTAAAAAGAGATTAATCATACGGAAAATGGAACCCAAAGTGTTTGTGGGCAATTTGCCCTTTAATATTACAGCCGAAGAGCTGACCGAGCTGATGAGCGAGGCCGGCCCCGTCGAAGACGTTTATATGGTCGCCGACCGCGAAACAGGCCGCCCACGCGGTTTTGCCTTTGTGACGTTTGACAGCCCCGAAACGGCTCAGGCCGCCATCGAGAAGTTCGAAGGCCACGAGATCGAAGGGCGTCCCCTTCGCATCAACGAAGCCCGTCCCCGCGAAGAACGCAGCGGCGGCGGCGGCGGTGGTGGTGGCTTCCGCGGCGGTAGCGGCGGTGGCGGAGGCGGTGGCTTCCGCGGCGGTAGCGGCGGTGGCGGTGGCTTCCGTGGCGGTGATCGTCGTGGCGGCGGTGGCGGTGGCGGAGGCGGTGGCTTCCGTGGCGGTGATCGTCGTGGCGGTGGTGGCGACCGTCGTGGCGGCGGACGTCGCGACGAGTATTAATCACTCGTAACCCCCTTTTAACCCAAGGCAGTCGGCATCGCGTCGGCTGCCTTTTTTCGTCCCCATCTCCCCGCGAGGCTCGCAGGCCTCGTTGGCGCTCTACGTTTTGCGTTTTGCGTTTAAAAGTTTCCTGCACGGGCGTGCTGTGGTATAGCAGGAGCATGAAGCTTTTTTTGACCGGAGCGACGGGTCTGGTGGGCAGCGCCGTGGCGCGGGTGGCCATTCGGCGGCGGCATGAGGTAATCGGGATTGGGCATCAGTCGATGCCGCAGATCGACGGGCTGGCCGAGGCGCTGCAACTGGATTTGACCGACCCCGACACACTGACGCGCGCGGCGCTCGATCGCTGGCCCGACGCCATCGTCAATGCGGCGGCCATCTCGGAGCCAGCGCGTGTGGAGGCCGACCCCGAGGCGGCGGAAAAAGTAAACGTGCGCCTGCCGCGCCTGCTCTCGCAGATATCGACCCACCTCGGCGCGCGGCTGATCCACCTCTCGACCGACATGGTTTTCGATGGCGAAATGGGCAACTACGCCTCGACCGACCTGCCGCTGCCCATCGGCACCTACGGACAGCAGAAGCTGCTCTCGGAGCGCGAGGTGCTGGAGCACAACCCGGAAGATCCGGTGGTGCTGCGCATCACCATCGTCAACGGCAACAGCCCCGGCGGACGCCGCAGCGTGCACGAAAAGCTGCTCGGTGCGCTGGCCGACGGGCAGCGTCCTCGCCTCTTCACCGACGAACTGCGCCAACCCTGCTCGGCGGACAACGTGGCGGACGCCGTGGTCGAGCTGTGCGAGCGGCGCGACCTGCACGGCATCTTTCACTGGGCGGGTGCGAACCCCATCAGCCGCTTCGACCTGGGGCAGGCCATCCTCCGACGCTTCCGTCTGCCGGAAGACTGGATCGAACCCGCAAGCCTCAGCGACTTCCCCGAGCCGCGCCCCGCCAAGCTCACCTTCAACCTCCACCCACTCCTCGGCAAGCTCCGCACCCAACCCGAACCCCTCGAAACCCAGCTCGACCACCTCCGCGTCCCCACCGCACTCATCCCCTGGCAACGCCAACACCGCCTGCCCGCCCGCTGAACTCAACCACGCGCAAAACAAGCGCCTATCCCAGCCCGAGCACGAAAGCCAACGTGCGATTCAGCTGCACCATTTGCTCGTCAGTGAGACTGCCAATCGCCCCGGCGATCTTTTTGCGAGGAACGGTCAGCAGCTTGTCCACCATAATCTGCGAAGGTCGATTCAAGCCATTTGCCTCAGTAGGCTCAACGGCTATCCGAAACAAAGGGGATTGCATCTCCGCACTGCTCATCAGGCAGAGAATAAGACTTTGAGAGCCCAGTTCAGTGAGCACATCCGTCTGGACAACGACCGCTGGACGCGGCTTCCCATCGTCACCCGGCGGTGCCACCGTGACAATATCGCCACGCTTCATTCTTCTGACCAGTCAGCCACCTGCTCGATGAAATCCAGCGCCTCTCGCTCATCCGCCTGATTCAAAAGCTGAATCTGCTGCCGCAACTCATCGCGAAAGCCGGGCGTGCGCTGATCCGGCACCCATATTTGCACCGGGCGGAGGCCTTGGCTCCTGAGCCTGGAGCGGTAGTTTCTCATGCGGTCTTGCGCTTGCATGGGTGTAACATGTTACATTCCCGACCAAAGGTCAACCCTCTTTTCACCTTCTGCAACGGGCTTCTGCATCAGCGAGGCGGCAGGGTCTGGTAGAGGGTGTAGGCGACGTATTCGCTGAAGCGG
>CAYQTM010000099.1:0-6486 GCA_964420355.1 uncultured Opitutales bacterium | reverse complement strand
GCAAAACCCCTCAACCAAGGGCATTACCGGCTATTCGCACGGGAAGTCAGGCTAATCGGAGCCTTCGAGGAGGTATTCGAAGTCGCCCTTGGTGAGGAGGGTGCCGGTGGGTGGCTTGGTGCCGGTGCTGCCGACGATGTCCTCGAAGAGCTTTTGCTTGCGCTCTTTGAGCTGCATGATTTTTTCCTCGACGCTGTGCTGCATGAGGAGGCGCTGGATGAAGACGGTTTTGGACTGGCCGATGCGGTGGGCGCGGTCGGAGGCCTGATTTTCGACGGCGGGATTCCACCAGGGGTCGACGTGAATGACGTAGGCCGCGCGAGTGAGGTTGAGGCCGACGCCGCCCGCCTTGAGGCTGATCAAGAAGAAGCAAGGGTCGCTGCCGTTTTGGAAGGTTTCGACCAGCTCCTTGCGCTTTTTGGTCGGGGTCTTGCCGTCGAGGCGCACGTAGTTGAGCTTGGCTTTTTTTGCGGCGGTTTCGACCAGATCGAGGGTGCGGGCAAACTGCGAGAAGATCAGCGCGCAGTGCCCCTCGTCCTGTAGCTCCTTCATCTTTTCGAGCAGGAACTCGATCTTGGGCGCGGGCTTTTTGAGCGGCTTGCCGAGCAGCTCGGGCGAGATGCAGACCTGACGCAGTCGAGTGAGCGCCGCCAGAGCGACGATGCCCGCCTGCGCCTTGGTTTTGTCGCTGTAGGCTTCGAGCACCTCAGCGCGCACCTCGGCGACGGTGCGGGTGTAGATTTCTTTTTGCTCGGCGGTGAATTCGAGGTAGGTCTCGCTTTCGACCTTGGGCGGCAGCTCCTTGAGGATGGCCTCCTTGGTGCGGCGGAGGACGAAGGGGCGGGCGCGGCGCAGGAGCCGGTCGCTGCCCTCGCGCATTTTTTTGCGGAAGTCGTCGTATTTGCCGAAGATGCCGGGCAGGGCGAGGTGCAGGATCGAGTAGTATTCGCCGGCGTGGTTTTCCATCGGTGTGCCGGTGAGGCAGACGGTGAACTGGCGCTTGAGGCGCGAGGCGGCGCGGGTGCGGGCGGCGGCGATGTTTTTGAGCGCCTGCGCCTCGTCGAAGACCACGATGTCGAAGCGGTGTTTTTCGAGAAAATCGATGTCGCGGTGCACCAGACCGTAGGTGGTCAGGATGATGTCGGCCTGAAGCGCCTCGTCGAGCAGGCGGTCGCCGCCGACGTATTCCGCCACCTTGAGGTCGGGGAAAAAGCGGCGCAGCTCGTTCGCCCAGTTGAAGGTCAGCGAGGGTGGCAGGACGATCAGGTGCGGGCGGTGGGTGCGGCGTTTGCGCCCGGTTTTTGTTTTGTGTTGCTGGGTCGCCCAGTTGAGGAAGCAGGCGGCCTGCAGCGTCTTGCCCAGCCCCATGTCGTCGGCGAGGCAGGCACCGAAGCGGTGCTGGTAGAGGAATACCAGCCAATCGTAACCCCGGCGCTGGTAATCGCGCAACTGCACCTGTTCGAGCTGGGGCGCGGGCGCCTCGGGCAGGGTCTCGGTCGAAAAAAGGCTCTGGAAGAGCGCCTCGGCTTCGGCGGGCAGCTTGACGGTCGCGCCGGCCTGCCGCAGGGCGAGCCAGTCGAGCATCTGGAGGCGCGGCACCGCTTGCGCGGCCTCGTCGGCCTTGGAGCTGCGCTTGCTCTTCTTTTTAGCGGTGCCGAAGAGTTCGCGCAGCGCCTCCATCGCATCCTGCTGCTCCAGATGAGGGATGACCAGTCGCCCCTCGGCGTTTTCCAGCAGCAACTCGCCGCGAATGAGCGCCTCCCATTGGCTCTGGTCGATGGTCAGCTCGCCGCAGCGCACCTCGGCCTTCAGCTCAAACCAGTCGATCTCATCGCTTTCGCTGGCCTCGACCGAGATGCTGACCGGCGCGCTCTCGATCGCCTTCTCGTCGAAGGTCAGCTCGGCACCTGCCGCCTGGCAGACCAGCCCCGCCTGTTTCAAAAAGGCGTTCAGCTCGACGCGCGGCAGGCCAATCGATTTTTTATAGCTGCTGGTATTCGTCAGTTGGTCGTAGTCGAACATTCCGAGCAACAGCATCCCAAGCAGCCGAGCGGGGGATTTGGCCAGACACCAGCCCTTTTCTGGATCGATCTGCAGGCAAGTGGCTTCGGGAGGATTCCACTCTCTGTCCATTCGGTCGAGCCAGCCCTTGGCGGCGCTCTGGAGCCGCAGTCGCTCGAATGAAGAGTCTGCCGCCGCCTCGCGTTTGATAGTGGCGGCGTCCTTCTTCGACGAGGCCAGATAGAGTCGGCGCACCGCATTCATCAGCACTTCCTTCCGCCCCTTGGCACCCATCAGACGAGGGTTACTGTGGTTGCACAGGCTCTCCTTAAAGTTGTTGAGCAAGTCTTGATTGGGGTAGAGGCAGTGATCTCCCGAGAAGATTTCTATGGCTACCTCGACCATTCCCGAGGTTTGACCTTTGGTGATGTCGACCTTGGCTCGAAGCTCTGGCGGAGGTTTCAATTTGTTGATTTGAGTCGGATCTTCTCCGACGATTAGCAGCGGAATGTGCGCTCCTCTTCTGGGTGGCTGAAAGTCGGTGGGCTGGAGCGGTTGTAGCAGCATCTGCCCGTTGAAGGATCGGATGGAGCCAAATTCGTCGTCGTGACCATCTTTGGGTCGATAAAAATAGTTACTGATGTTTGCCTTTTTCGCGGCCACAAGGAGCTTTCGCGCCAGACCTGCGGGCGGATTGTCATCCAGAGTGTAGAGCGTGCCATCCGAGGCGAGATGCATGGTGGTCGTCAGCGAATACATATCCTCGCCCAACTCTTTTCGGGGCACTGGGTCGACGTGCACCTCCCAGCTCGGGATATCCACGAGCGCCATCCATTGACCGTCGACCTGCTCTTCGCGTTTCAGACGAATCGTCCTGCCATCATCCAGCGGCAGTTGGGTGTCGAAGCCGCATTTATCCAAATTCTGGCGCAGTTGAGGCAGGGATTGGATGGTATAATAAGAGAGTTGGTTGGGGAGGTAGTTGAAGTTGCGGACGACTTGCGTGTATTCACGCTTCGTAGGGAAGTCGTCGGGCTCGAAGTCGGCTTTCAATTTGAGATAACCGTAGGCATCCGGCGCTACATTGATTGCTGGGCGATCGAGCGGTTTTTTATTCTTCCTGCGGATTTTTTTGGTCGGTGTTGGGTCGACTGAGTCCTTGAGATCATCGATGCGATCCAGCAGATATTTTTCGGAGGGCATCCGTTTGCCCATCAGGCTGCCGCGCGTCAGGAAGAAGATGAGCGCGGTGCTGGCGACGATGTGCTTGCAGGGTGCGCCGGGTGCATAGGCCGGGCAGGTGCAGGAATAATTAAAGCCCGCGCCGCTGGCCTGCACTTTGGCATCGTAGTGGTTGCTCCCGACCACCCGCGCCTTGAAGCTGTCGGCGCTTTCATCGTAGGCAAGCTCGCGCACGCGCTCGTTTTCAAAGTAGCTCACCCCGCGTTCGAAGGTGCGGCGGTCACATGCGGTCAGCAGGGGTGCCGGCGTCAGATTGCGGTAGTGCGCCCAGGGGCCGTCTAGCGGAATCAGGTTATTGATCGAACTTTCGTGGCGGTTGGGCATTTCGCTTAGCATGGCGGTGGTTGTAAGAAGCTCAAGTATTCTTGTCTGCCGTTAATTTTTTTTGATCGGCAATGAGGGCGCTGGGTTTGGGCAGCGGGAGTTCGGGGTCGGGCTGGTTGAGGAAGAGGAGGGTGATGCCCATGACGGTGAAGAGGCGGGTGGCGGCAGCCTGGCCGTTGAAGGCGCTCGCCCACATGCTGAACCACTCGCCGCCCACGACCAGAAATGCACCGCCCCAGAGTAGCAGCGCGAGGGTCAGCCCGGCGATGGCCGGTGCCTTGGCGCGCTGAAAGGCTTCGGCGGTTTCCTGGCGCGCGCGCCAGAGGCTCCAGCAGCCCCAGGCGCAGAGGGCACCGGCGGCCAGCTCCCAGGCGATAATCAGCCAATAGACCGCGCGGTGCGCCCAGCCCGCCTCGATCGCCCGCCATTCCAGCCGCTCGAAGGCCGCCTCGGCGAAGGGCTTGGGCGCGTCCATGCTGAGCACCGCCTCGACGAAAACGTAGTTGGTCGGGTGGTCGAAGAGTGCGTTGTTCAGCCCGACCAACAGCAGGTAGGCCGCCGACATGCCAACCAGGCTGAGCTTGCAGAGGCGCGTCAGCATCTAGCGGACTTCGTTGGGGCGCGCCAGCGTGCTTTCGAGGTATTCGACGCTGCGGCGCACCGAGGGGTCTTGCTCCATGATGTTTTTCACGTTGCGCACGGCGTGGATGACCGTCCCGTGGTCGCGCCCGCCGAAGACCTCGCCAATCGCCTGCAAAGGCTGGCCGGTCAGGTTGCGGCTGAGATACATGGCGATCTGCCGCGGAAAGGCGATATTGGCCGGGCGGCGGCGGCTGGTCATATCGCCGAGCCGCAGGTTGTAATACTGCGCCACCTTTTTCTGGATGGCCTCGATCGTGACCTCGCTCTGTGCCTCCTCCTGCAGAATGTCGCCGAGCAGGCGCTCGACGGTCGGCAGGTCGAGGCTCTTGCGGGTGAGCTTGACGTAGCTGGTCACGCGGGTCAGCGCCCCTTCCATCCGCCGCACGTTGCGCGAGACGCGCTTGGCGAGAAACTCAATAATTTCCTCGCTGACCGGCACCTTGAGGTCGCGCACCTTTTGCGCTAGAATGGCGGAGCGCGTCTCGAAGTCGGGACTCTGCACATCGGTCACCAGACCCCACTGAAAGCGCGATACCAGACGGCTTTCGAGCTTGGCAATCTCGCTGGCCGGGCGGTCGCTGGTCAGGCAGATTTGCCGCCCGGACTCGAAGAGGTCGTTAAAGGTGTGGAAAAACTCCTCCTGCGTGCCTTCCTTGCCGGAGAGAAACTGGATATCGTCGATCAGCAGCACGTCGACATTGCGGTAGCGCTGGCGGAACTTCGCCAGCGAGCTGCCCTGAATCGCGTGGATAAATTCGTTGGTGAACTTCTCGCTCGACAGGTAAGCGATCCGCGCATCGACGTTGTTTTTCAGCACGCTCTGGGCGACCGCCTGCATGAGGTGGGTCTTGCCCAGGCCGGTCTCGCCGTAGAGGAAGAGCGGGTTGTAGGCGCGCGCCGGGGCGTTGGCCACCGCAACGCAGGCCGCGTGGGCGAGCTGGTTGGTCGGCCCGACCACGAAGTTTTCGAAGCTGTTGCGCGGGTTGAGCTGGAAGCCCATGCTGCGCTCGCGCGGTTTGGGCTGGAGCTGGGGACGCTCGGCCGCCATGCGGCGGGTGTCGGGCGGGGACTCCAGGCGGTTGAGCGGCTGGCCCTCGCGCGGTGCCACCGCCAGCTCGATCTTCAGGGCGCGCCCAGTGCTGATCTCCGCCTGTCGCGCGATCAAGTCCATATAATTGTCCTGGATCCAAAAGGCGGAAAAGTCATTGGGCACCGCAATCGTCAGGCTTCCCTCGGTTTCGCTGGCGCAATCGAGAGGCTTAAACCACATCTCGAAAACGTCAGGAGCGAAGAGATCCTGAAGCTCGGACTTTATTGTTTCCCAAGTCGTTGGTTGCGTGTCGCTGGCGGGCATTGAAGCAGAAGGCAGAAATTGTTCACAGTAGGGGAGCGGAAGGAAATAGGGGTCAAGAGGCGGCTGGGGCAGCGGCACCGCTCTTGAGAACCGATTCAGAAATCGGCACGCAAAGGGCTATAACAGCAAGGTGGGATGAGTGGGCGTAACATCTTTAAGTCTCTCTTATTCAGTGGTTAACGATATTTTGGCAAAATTTGGGAGCCAAAAAGACCCCTCGGCACTCAACGGTCATGAAGCCAGGGCATCTTCCTTTTCCCGTCAATACTGGCTCGACCTTCCGGCATCCTTTCGAGCTTTGCAACCCCTTCTTATCCCCAAGTTATTCACAGTCTTTTCCCATAACGACCTTACCGTTTTATATTTCAAAAATACGACAAATGTTACAGTCCGGTTAACCCCTGATCTTTCGGGGTTTCCGAAACCGGACAGCCGCTACGCTTGGGCATTTACCAAAATTGGCACGCCCAAAATCTCCCGTGGAAAGCCCGAACTTTTTTGCTCAATTTGCGCGCCCGGCATCCGATTGCCTAACGCAGATATGCCCAAAAATTACGCAAATCTGTATCCTACGAACGACTTACGGATTTCAAAATTGATCTAGCTTTCAGCCGCAGATTTCGCAGCTTTATCGTGCCGACGGAAGACTTTGCGGAAGGTGGTGCGGCGCCTGCTCTCTTTGGTTTTGCGGGAGAGCAGGGCGACGGATTCGAGCAGCGTGCGGATGCGGTCGCCCGCGCTGTCAACCCAGGCCCGGCAGGGTGCGGCGTCTGTTTCGTGGCCAGCCAGGTCAGCCCGGAAGCGGTCGACGTCCCAGCGCTCGTCCCAGCTGCCGGCCCCGGCCTTGGCGCCGTCGATCGCGTTGCAGCGCTACCACACATCCCCTGCGCTCCGCCCCATCCGGTCTTGGTTTCCGCGATCTC
>CAYQTM010000098.1:0-6547 GCA_964420355.1 uncultured Opitutales bacterium | reverse complement strand
AAGCTGGAGAAGCTGGCGACCATCCGGCGGTTGTCGATCCGTCCTGCGAAGGCGCGGGCGCGGGGCACGGGCGGCGCGGCGGCGGCGGCGTCCGGGCGCTGCGGCAGGGCTTCGGTCTCGCCCTCGACCAGCGCAAAGCTATCGGGCAGGCGCTCGGCCAGTCCGCGCAGCCGTTCCAGCAGCTCGGCGTAATTGTCCGCGCCCAGCAACCCGGCCAGTCGCGAGCGGTCGCCATCTTTGCGCGGCTTTTCGGCGGGCGCGTAGAGATACATGCGATTTTCGGCGCGGGTGAGGGCGACGTAGAGCAGGCGGCGCTCCTCGGCGCGGGCTTCGGCTTCGGCCTGAGTGCGGGCTTCGGGGTCTTTGCAGCCTGACGGAATCAGGGTGAGCGCATGGTCGGGCGGCAGGTGGGCAATCGCCGTGCCGCGTAGGCCGCTCTTCTCGGGCTGCCAGGCGAAGGGCAGAAAAACGACCGGAAACTCCAGCCCTTTGCTGCGGTGGGCGGTGAGGATGCGGACGGCCTCCTCCTCGCTTTCAAGGCGCAGGCTGCGGGTTTCGGGGTCGTCGAGGGTCGGCTCGGCGCGGCGGGTCTCCAGCCAGTCGAGCAGCGCCGCCGACCCCAGCGCGGCATCGGTCGCGGCCAGGTGCAGGCGCTCGGTCACATGCAGGTAATCGGTCAGCCAGCGCTCACCATCGGGGCGCGAGGCCAGCCACTCCCCTACCCCATCCTCCAGCAGCACTGCCCGCAGAAAGCTCGCCACACCCGACCCTTCCCAGAGGCGTCGCCAGACCTGCACCCGCTCAATGCCCGGCTCGACCGCCGCGTCATCCAGCCGCGCCAGCGCCGCCCCGTCAACCCCAAAGAGCGGCCCGCCCAGCAGCCGCCGATAGAGCCCGCCCGAGGTGCCGTCGAGGGTCGCCGCCATCAGCAGGGCAATCTGCTCGCCCGCCGCCGACTCGAAGACGCTGTCATCCAGCAGGGTCACCGCCCGCAGACCCCGCGCGCGCAGGGCATCGCGCACATCGCCCGCCTGACGGTTGCTGCGGACGATGATCGCGCAGTCGTCGGGGCGCAGCGCACGGTCGCCCAGGCGCACATCCGCCGCCAGCAGGTGCGCCACATCGCTGGCCAGTCGCTCGGTGACCGGTTGCAGGGTCGACTCGGGAGTTAGCCGCAGGCGGCAGGGCGCACCGGCGCTCTGGCCGTCGCCGAGGGTCAGGCCACCGCGCTCAGGCGGGCGCGCCGCCGCCACGGGGTGGAAAGTGATCTCGCTTAAGCCAAACGGCTCGGCATTCAGGGAAAACAGCGCATTCACCGCCTCGACCAGCCGTGGCTCCGAGCGCCAATTGTGCCCGAGGGTCGCCTGACCGGTGGCGGCACGGGCGGCGGCGAAGTAGGAGTAAACATCCGCGCCGCGAAAGGAGTAGATGGCCTGCTTGGGGTCGCCGATCAGGTAGGTGCGCGCCTGCGCCCCATGCAGCCGCTGGATGATGCGCCACTGGCCGGCGTCGGTGTCCTGAAACTCGTCGATCAGGATGAGCCGAAAGCGCTGCCGCAGCGCCTCAGCCAGCGCCGCCCCGCGCTCGTCCGCCAAGGCGCGATCCACCTGCTCGATCAGGTCGTCGAAGCTCAGCGTATGGGAGGTCTCGCGGCTGCGCTCGAGGTGCGCCCGCGCATAATCAGCGGCATCGGCCAGCAGACAGGGTTCCAGCCGCGCCTCGACCTCCAGCAGCCCGGCGCAGGCCTCGCAAAGCGGTGTCGCCTCCAGTTCGCCCGCTCGTTTTTTCATGACATGCGCCTCCAGACAGGCAAAGTCGAAAGCCCGCGCCGCATCGAGCACCGGCTGCGAACAGCTCGGCGTCTCCGCAAAGGCATCGAGCACCAAGGCGTGCCGCGCCGCCGCCTCGCGCCAGGGCTTCTTCATAAAGCCAGCGCCCTCATCTGCCCGCTCCAGCCACAGCTCGCGTTCCTGTCGCCAAGCCGCCGCCAGTTGCTCCAGCGCATCCGCCAGCGCCGACCCCAGACCGGTTAAATCGCCTCGCCCCGCTCCGCTTTGGCTTCCAGTTCCTCGAAAGTCGCAATCGCCTCCTCGGTCCGCTGCCTCAGCCAGTTTTTCTCGGAAGCGGTCAGTGGTCTTGAGTTCAACCAAATACCGCGCCTCGGCTTCGGTGAGGGCGTCGAATCCATAGCCGAGGGCTTCTCGGAATTGGGGTTCAAGGTTGCCATGTCGCTCGCGAAGGTTGCGCAGCGTCTCGTCTGCCAGCTCTAATTGTCGGCTTCTTTCCTTGCCCGTCAAGGTAAAAGCCCCGATCACCCTTCCTCCATTGGATACGATGTGGCTCGCGAGACCAGCCAGCGTCCCGCCCATTGTTACGGTATCATCGACTAGATAATAATCCGCCCCCGCTTGCACCTCACCCTCAAACCTGACAGGAGTAAAAATACGCTCTATCCCATCCTTGGCCGTGCGTTCCACCTGCTCCGCCTGAAATATAGATCGATCAACTTGCTTATTGAATAATCGGGCAAATTGAAAGGCCATCCTCAGCGGAATCATATTGTCGCCCTGTCCCTCTTTAGCGCGGACGGCGACAATAATGCAATTTTGAGCCGGGCGTAGCGCCTGCCCCACCTGCTGTAAAATCGCTTCGGATAGAAGATGATTGCTGAGCCGAAAAGCAGCGCGGAAGTCGCCCGATTTAGCTGCGGCAAAGTCTGAGTGCTCACGAGCCACACCGAGGCGTGCATAGCCAAGTAACACCTCGGGCAGGTGCGGACGAACCAAGCGAGGCGGGGACTCCGTCGCCGGAGATTGCTCGGTGGTCGGGCTGTTGTAGATGGGTGGCCAGTGGTGGCGGCGGGAGGTGGCGAGGGCTTCCTGAAGGGAGGGAAGGCGGGCGAGGACGAGGCGGGCGAGGTGGTCGCCACGTCCACTGAAGTGGGTGAACCAGTAGTTTTTGAGGATTTCGCCGAGGGCGTCGTCGCTGCGCTCGCCCAGTTCGAACTCGAAGGGCAGGCCGCACTCGAAGGCGAACTCGCGGAGCACGCGCTGGCAAAAGCTGTGGATGGTCGAGATGCGGGCGTCGTCGAACTCCGCCAGCGCCAGCTCCAGACGCCGCTCGGCTCGCTGGCGGGTCTCCTCCGAGGCCGCGCGCAGGGGTTCCAGCGCGGGGTCGGAGGGCTGCCCGGCCTTCAGCTCGGCGCGCGCCTTGCCCAGACGACCCCGAATGCGCCGCCGCAAGTCCGCCGCCGCCGCATCGGTGAAGGTGAGCGCCAGCGTACCGCCCATAGTGTGGCCTTCGCAGGCAACCAGCCGCATGACCAGCCCCTCGATGGTGAAGGTCTTGCCGGTTCCGGCGCTGGCCTCCAGCAGGTGGATGCCCGGCTGCTGCTGCTCGGGCAGAAAGGCGAACTCAGGTGCAGCGGTGCGGCTCACGACTCAGGCACAAAGCGGCAAATCTGCTCGCGAATGAAACTGCTGATCGCCCCGAGGTAGCGCGCGGGAGGCAGCTCGTCGAAGGGCGCGAGCGCCGCTTCGCCCTGCCCCAGCTCGTGCTCGAAATACTGCATGACCGAGCCGACGATGCCGTGCGCCGCCATCTGCTCGCGCAGGCGCATGAGGCCGTTTGGCGTGCCCTCGGCCAGCTCGGCGCGCAGGGCGACCTGCTCGCGGCGGTCGAGGCGCTCCAGCAGCAGGAGCATGGGCAGGGTGAGCTTGCCGCTGGCGAGGTCGGTGCCAAGGGTCTTGCCGATACGCTCTTCGGAATCGAGCAGGTCGGCGAGGTCGTCAAAAATCTGGTAGGCGATGCCGAGCTGCATCCCAAAGTGCTCCGCCGCCGCCTGAAAATCGCGGCTGTAACCGGCCAGCGAGGCTCCCAGCCGGCAGGACACGCGAAACAGCTCGCCGGTCTTGAGCTGGATGATCTCGCGGTAGTCGTCGAAGCTCACCCGTGCATCGGGCGCGCGCAGGGTCTGCTGCACCTCTCCGGTGCAGACGCGCCGCGTGGCCAGGCTGATGTCGCGGCAGACGTCGACGGTCGGGAAACTCGACGCCAGCCGCAGCGCCTGCGCAAAGATGGTGTCGCCCAGCAGCACCGCCGCCTTTTTGCCATACTTCTCGGCCACAGTCGCCCGCTGGTGTCGCAGCGAGGCCTCGTCCAAAATGTCATCGTGCACCAGCGTCGCCAGATGCACCAGCTCAACCACCGCGCCTGCCCGCACCAGCGCCGGATCAGGAGCCTCGGCGTGCTCATCGCGCCAGCCGCAGTAGCAGGTCAGAATCGGGCGAATCCGTTTGCCGCTGCTGCGCAAGGTATAGCGCACCGGCTCGCGCACGCCCACCTCAAAGTCCTCCACCATCTCTTCCAGATAGTTGCTCAATGCCTCCAGATAGGGCTGCGCCGGAGCCATTATCCGGGCAAAACCTTCCTGGATAGCGGGCTCTGATGGCGTCTGCGATGCCGCGTTCACCCCAACAGGCTAAACCGCCTCAGCCGAAATGCAAGCCCGCGCATCAAGGCCTCAATCATTAGAGTGTCATTTCGTGACAAGCCGCAAAATGAGCACAGCCACGCCAAACACGTTTGCATTCAGAAATCGCGCGCCTGGCTGTCGAAGATGAGGGTTACCGGGCCGTCATTTTGCACGGCGATGTCCATGTGCTGGCCGAAGCGTCCCGTGCCGACCCGCTCTGCGCCCAGTCGCTCGCGCAGGCGCTCAGCGGCGGTTTCGTAGAGCGCCTCGGCAGCCGCGGGTTCGCCAGCGCGGTTAAAGGAGGGTCGCGTGCCCTTTTTCATCGAGCCAAAGAGGGTGAACTGGCTGATCAGTAGCACGCCGCCGTCCACCGCCTGTAGATCGAGGTTCATTCGCCCCTCGCTGTCCTCGAAAATTCGAGCCTTGAACAGCTTTTCGAGGAGCCAGTCGAGATCGGCCTCCGTATCCTCCCTGCCGACCCCGAGAAAGACCACCAGCCCGCGCTCAATCGCCCCAGCTTCCACGCCGCCGACCACCACCGACGCTCGGCTCACTCGCTGCACCACCGCTCGCATCCGCCCATCAAACCCGAGCCACCCCTGCCGACTCAAGCCCAAATGTGGCGCGCGAAAAGGCGTAAAAATGCCTTTGCTTTTCGGCGGGCGCTGTGTCAATACATCGGCTCTATGAAGATTGTGCTCGCATACTCGGGCGGCCTCGATACGACCGTCCTCGTCAAGTGGCTGAAGGAACATTACAAGGCCGAGATTATCACCTTTGCCGCCGATGTTGGGCAGGAAGAAGAGCTGGCCGGGCTGGAAGAGAAGGCCATCGCCACCGGTGCCAGCAAGCACTACACGCTCGACCTGGTCGAGGAGTTTGCCCGCGATTTTATCTACCCGATGGTGCGCGGCGAGGCGATTTACGAGCAGCAGTATCGGCTGGGCACCTCCATCGCGCGCCCGCTGATCGCCAAGGCGCAAATTGAGATCGCCCGCAAGGAAGGCGCGGATGCGGTGGCGCACGGCGCGACCGGCAAGGGCAACGACCAGTGCCGCTTTGAGCTGACCTACAACGCGCTCGCGCCCGATCTCAAGGTGATCGCGCCCTGGCGGATGGATGTGTTTCGCAAGACCTTTCCGGGACGCAAGGAGATGATCGAGTGGTGCTTCGATCAGGGAGTGGCGGTCGAGGCCTCGGCCAAGAAGCCCTATTCGATGGATCGCAATCTTCTGCACATTTCATACGAGGCCGGGATGCTGGAAGATCCCGACTACGACGCCACCACCGAGGCCGATCGCGAGATGTATAAGCTGAGCACCGCGCCCGAGGACGCGCCAGACACCCCAGAGTATGTCGAGCTGGACTTCGAGCGCGGCGACTGCGTGGCGGTCAATGGCGACAAGCTGACCCCAGCGGGCGTGCTCAAGCACCTCAACAAGCTGGCGGGCAAGCACGGCATCGGGCGGATCGACATCGTGGAAAACCGCTTTGTCGGCATGAAGAGCCGAGGCATTTACGAGACGCCTGGCGGCACCATCCTGATGCACGCCCACCGCCAGATGGAAACGCTCACAATGGATCGCGAGCTGATGCACCTCCGCGACAGCCTCGTCCCGCGCTATGCGACCCTGATTTATAACGGCTTCTGGTATGCCCCCGAGCGCGAGGCCTTGCAGGCCTTCATAGAAAAGAGCCAGGAAACCGTCAGCGGACGCATCCGCCTGAAGCTCTACAAGGGCAACATCATGACCGCCGGGCGCACCAGCCCGATGAGCCTCTACGACGAGCACGTGGCCTCGATGGAGGGCGTCGAAAGCGACTACAATCCCGACGACGCCGGCGGCTTCCTCCGCCTCCAAGGGCTCCGCCTCCGCGCCCGCGCCCGCCAACAATCATCGTAATTTGGCCTTCCGCAAAGAACGGAAGCTATCTGCGTCTGGAAAGGAGGCAAGAAGCTGCTTCGTTTTCCGCTGGCACTGTTGCGCTGTTGAAGGCTGATTTTGGGGCGAAGCATCTGCTAAGTGCTTGTTCATAAATAAACGTTGCGTTTCTGGTCAAACCCGTTAACTG
>CAYQTM010000097.1:0-6551 GCA_964420355.1 uncultured Opitutales bacterium | reverse complement strand
GTCCGCGAATTCACGCTCGCGCGCTGGGTGAGAAAAGGCTGGACGCTGCTGGTGGGGTGCGGTTGACTGGAAGTTTGCCGTGTTCGCGGTTCAGTTTTTTGTATTTATGAACGCCCAGAATTCAGTCTTGATCTATGATACGACCCTTCGTGATGGCACGCAGGGCGAGGGGATCAACTTTCCCGTGGCAACGAAGTTGCGCGTCGCGGAGAAGCTCGATCAGTTCAAGATTGATTACATCGAAGGCGGCTGGCCCGGCTCGAACCCCCGCGATATGGCCTTCTTTGACGAGGTGCGGAAGCTGCGACTGAAGCATGCCAAGGTGGCGGCCTTTGGGTCGACGCGGCGGGCAGACAAGCGCGCCGAGGAGGATCCGCAGTTACAACTGCTGCTGGAAGCCGAGACACGCGTCGTGACCATCTTCGGAAAGAGCTGGCTGCTGCACGTCGAGGAGGTGCTGCGGGTGTCGCCCGATGAGAATTTGCGGATGATCGAGGACTCGGTGCGGCTGCTGCGGGCGGCCGGGCGCGAGGTGATCTACGATGCAGAGCACTTTTTCGATGGCTACAAGAACAACGCCGACTATGCGATGAAAACGCTGGAAGCAGCCGTCGCCGGCGGCGCGCAGAACGTGTCGCTCTGCGATACCAACGGCGGATCGCTGGTGGGCGAGGTCGGAGCGATCACGGCGGAAGTGCTGCGACGGCTGGCCGGCGTGCCGGTCGGCGTACACTGCCATAACGACAGCGGCCTCGGCGTGGCGGTCAGCCTCGCGGGCGTCGATGCCGGGGCGAGCCTCGTGCAGGGCACAATGAATGGCTACGGGGAGCGCAACGGCAACGCCAATCTCACCACCATCATCCCCAACCTGTCGCTGAAAATGGCGCGCGAGGTGGCCTGTGCCGGGCACCTCAGCAAGCTGCGCGATCTCTCCCTCTTTATCGACGAGATGGCTAACGTCCGCGTGGATATACGCGCCCCCTTCGTCGGCGCGAGCAGCTTTGCGCACAAGGGCGGCGTCCATGCCGATGCAGCGGCCAAGGTAAAACACAGTTACGAGCACATCGAGCCAGAGCTGGTGGGCAATCGCACGCGAGTGCTGGTCTCCGATATGTCGGGTCGCGCAAGCCTGATGATCAAGGCGCGCGAGCTGGGCTACCAGATCGATCCCAAGTCGCCCGAGGCCAAGGATTTTCTCGAGCAACTCAAGCAACTGGAGTTTCGCGGCTATGAATTCGAGGCGGCGGACGCCTCCTTCAAGCTGCTCCTGGCGCGTCTGCTGCAGGGGCGAAAGCGACGCTTTGAGACGCTCGGTTATCGGGTCTCGGTGCGACGTCAGTCCGAGGCCGACAACGTAGGTGCCGAGGCAACGGTGAAGCTGAGCATCCAAGACGAGGAGTATCACACGGTGGCCGAAGCCGCAGGCCCCATCGATGCGCTCGACCACGCGCTGCGCAAGGCGCTGGAAACGAATTTCCCGCAGATTCAGACCGTCAGTCTGGTCGATTACAAGGTGCGGATTCTCGACAGCGGACAGGGCGGCACCGACGCCATCATCCGCGTGCATGTCGAATCAGCCGACGGCCACCAGACCTGGGGAACCGTAGGCGCGAGCGACAATATCATCGACGCAAGCTGGCAGGCGCTCCGCGACTCCATGGAATACAAAATTCTGCTGGACGAAGAAGGCGAAGCGGCTCCCAATGCATGAATCAGCGCGGAACTTATCTTGAAGCAGAAGCGCCACCCGCTGCCACCGCTGCCTCCACCGCCTGCAAAAAACGCTCGGGCGGGCGGATCAGGGTGTCCTCGCGGTCGATGAAGGCGTGCTGAGTGAAGGCAGTCGAAATGACTTCCTCGCCGCGATGGATGCTATAATCCAGACGAATCCGCAGGCGCGCCGGCTCCTTGATCTGCGCGCGCACGATCAGGCGGTCATCAAAGCGCGCCGGCTTGCGGTAGCGCACATTCGCCTCGACCACCGGCAGAAAATAGCCCGCCGCCTCCAGCTCGCGATAAGGCACACCCAGCGCATCCAGCAACTCCACCCGCGCCATCTCCAGCCAGGCCAGATAGTTGCCGTGATAAGCAAATCCCATCTGATCCGTCTCCGCATAACGCACCCGAACCGAACAATCCACCGAAAACATCCCTTTATCCAATCACCCCAAAATCACCGCCGCAAGGCCAGAAACCAGCCGGTCACCAATCTGAAGCAGTAAAACCTTCTTACGGACTGACTTGCCGTTTAAAATGCACCTCCATGCCACTTGCTAAACATTGCTAAAAATCTCTACCCAATCCCAAACCCTGTAATGGCTTCGCCTTGGGCGAAACACGAAAAGCGTAAGGCGGTTCAACCCATTAGCCGCAGAGCGGCGGCAGATTTTAGACGTGGGCGTAAGCCCACGGCAGCCAGCAAACCCCTATAGAGCCGCATCGCGGCGACACAGGCATCGAAGGTGTGGATTTGGCCTGCATAGCCTGAAATTACCCAATTGCCGGCTAATTTGCGAAAAAAACTAAAATTTTTAGAAAAATTTGAACTTTTTCGCTTGCTTCGGCGTCCCGTTTGGCGATTCTATCACGCTGACCGATGCGGTTTCTTTTTAAAAATCCCTTCTTGCTCGCCCTACTCCTTGGGAGTCAAGGCTTTGCTCTCGCTGACATTAGCGAGCGCGAGGTGGCTGTGCTCGAGTCGCGCATCGCCCGCCTCGAGTCGCGCATCGCCGAGCTGGAGGCACGGCTCGATGTCAACGAGCGCGAGGCCTCGCAGGTGCGCGAAATGGCGCAGAGCCAGCCCGCGCCCCGCTACGAGAATCAGCCCCAAGCCCAGCCGCAGAACAACCCACAGTGGCAACAGCCCGCCGAGCGCTGGCAAAACCCCACCAACTGGGCGCGCATCGAGCGCGGCATGAGCGAAGAGGCCGTCCTGCAGATCCTCGGCAGCCCGCCCCGCATCATCCCCTCCCTCAAGCCCCGGGTCGATGACGTTTACATTTACGAAACCAACATGAATTTCGGCGGCACCACCCTACGCGGCCGCATCAGCTTTCGCGATGGTGAAGTCATCTCCATCGACGCTCCCAATTTCAGGTGATCCCTGCCCAGGCGAACCCTTCGCCTACCGGAACACCTTGAAAACAACAAAAACAAACAAACCTAGAATACTATGAAAACCAAATTGACTCTCGCGGCGCTCATCGCCGCTACCGGAGTTGCCCTGAATGGTCAGATTCAAATCAACGAGAATCTGTCCGTCGGTGGTTTCATCGACACCTCCTACGTCCATGGTAGCAGCGAAGTTGCTGATGTTGATGAAACCGACAACAGCTTCACCGTGGATCAGGTCGAAATCAACTGGTACCTCACCTTCGGAGACGTTTCCGGCGTGATCGACATGCAGTATACGCCCGATGGCACGGACAACTTCAACCTCGAGCGTGCGGAGATCACCTACGACCTCGGCGGTGGCAGTGCCATCACCGCTGGCCGTCTCCAGTCCCTGCTCGGCTTTGAAGCCTTCGAGCCCACTGGCCTCTACCAATACTCCTTCGCCTACACCGGCTTTGTTGTTGGCGAAGAATTGGCTGCGTTGGGCTTTGTACTCCCGGCACCCTATCTGCCCGGCTACAATGACGGTGTCCGCTACACCTACAGCGACGAGACCACCTTCTTTGCGGTGTCCCTGCAGGACGGCATCTTCAGCGATGACGACCGCCTTGGCGGTGATGACTCCTCCGACTGGGGCATCGAGGCTGCTGGTTCCTACAGCGCGGACGGCCTGACCTACTTCCTCGGCGGCTTCTACGAAGGCGGCGAAGACGCATTTGACACGGATCTCGAGTTCTGGGGACTCAACACCTACTTCAGCTATGAGTTCGACGCCTGGGTGACCGCCCTTGAGCTGAACTACGGCGAGCAGGACTACGAAGACAACTTCGACGACGAAGTGTTCGCTGCCCTCCTCATGGCCAACTTCGCCTACAGTGATCAGGGTTCGATTACCGGACGCATCAGCTACGTTGATAGCAACACCGATTACGAGACTCTGATCGATGATGTTTCAACGACCAATGGCGTCATTACCGAGAACGAGAGCGACTACTTCAAATTCACCGTCGCCCACGGCTGGGCCTTCACTGACAACCTGCTCCTCGTCAGCGAGCTGAGCTGGATTGAGGGTGAGAACGAAGCCACCAGCATCGTCGACGATTCGACGACCGACACGGATTACTCGGAAGGCACCTTCGCGATGGAGCTGCTCTTCACCTTCTAATTGGCTTAGGCTAATTTAGAACGAAGAAAAGTTTACCAAAACTTAGCCCCTCTGGTTCGCCGGAGGGGCTTTTTTCTTTTTGTGATGCGATGCGCTCTGAGCCAATACCTTTGGCTGGGCGGCGGATAGAGTGCGCAGGGGTTTGGAGGTCGCTGCGTGAGGCTCCTTGCGCTCAAGCGCTCTGGAAAAAGGCTTCGGCGTTCTGGCGATCCTGATCGAGCTGGGTGCGGAGGGCGTCGATCGACTCAAAGCGCTGTTCGCCCCGGAGGAAACCGAGCCAGTGGACGCGCATCCAGTCGCCCGCATCCAGCGCAGGCACTTGCTCAAGGGCGTGGACTTCCAGCAGCGGCGAAACGGTGTGCTCTACGGTCGGGCGCACACCGTAGTTGGCCACCGCCGTCAGCCAGGTCTCAGGCGGACTGTCCTCGCTGGGCTGGATTCTCACCGCATACACCCCATAGCGCGGCTTCAACTCCGGCAGCCACTGGAGATTGAGCGTCGGATAACCAATCGTGCGCCCAAGGCGTCGCCCCGGCACGATGCGCCCCTCTGCAAAGTAATCATACCCCAGCAAAAGATTGGCCTGCGCCACCTCGCCGCCATGCAGCAAGTCGCGGATGCGGCTGCTGCTGACCGGGCTGCCATCGAGCATCAGCCGGGGCACGGTGTCCACCTCCAAACCCGCCGCGCGCCCGGTCTCGACCAGTTGCGCACCCGTGCCGCGCCGCCCCTTCCCATAGCGAAAATTCTCGCCCACGGTCAGGCTGGCCAGCCCCGGCAGCGCCGCCTTCAAATACCGCGCAAAGTCCGCCGCCTCGATCCCCGCAAAGCCCTCGTCAAAAGGAACCTCGACCACCGCATCCAGCCCCTCGCTCAGCAAGCGCCGATACTTGATCTCCGGCGGCTGGATCAGCCGCGTCGGCTCATCCGGGCGAAACAGCACGCTGGGGTGGGGCCAAAAAGTGAGCGCCGCCGCCTGCCCGCCATCGCGCTGCGCCCGCCGACGCGGCACGGCCAGCACCTGCTGATGCCCCCGGTGCACCCCGTCGAACATCCCGATCGCCAGGTGCAGCGGCACCAGCCCAGCGGCCTCGGCAAAGCTCTTGAGCACCCCGCCCATCCCTCAGGCGATCAGCCCGCGCTGGGCGACGGTGATCTCGCCGATGCCCTTCTCCGCCAGATCGAGCAGGCGGTTCCACTGCTCGCGCGTAAAGGTGGCCTCCTCACCGCTGGCCTGCGCCTCGACCAGCCGCCCGCCACCCGTCATAACAACGTTGCTGTCGACCTCGGCGTCGCGGTCTTCGAGGTAATTGAGGTCGAGCAGCTCGTTGTCGGCCAGAATGCCCACGCTGATCGCCGCCACCGAATCCTTGAAAGGACTCTCCTTGAGACGCCCCTCAGCGAGCAGCTTGCGCACGGCCAGCTCGGCGGCCACATAGGCACCGGTGATCGAGGCCGTGCGGGTGCCGCCATCGGCGCGCAGCACATCGCAGTCGATCCAGAGCGTCTTGCCCGGCAGCTTTTCGAGGTCGAGCACCGCCCGCAACGGCCGCCCGAGCAGGCGCTGAATCTCGACGGAGCGCCCGTCCTGCCTGCCCTTCGAGATGTCGCGCTGCTTGCGATCGAGCGTGCTGTAAGGCAGCATCGAATACTCGGCGGTCAGCCACCCACCCGACACGTTCTGCGCCTTCATCCAGCGCGGCACATTGTCTTCGATCGTCGCGGCGCAGATCACCTGCGTATCCCCGCAACTGATGAGCACCGAGCCACTCGCATGAGGCGCAATGTCGACTTGAAAGCGCAGCGGACGCAGCTCATTGGGCTGTCGTCCATCGGGTCGTTGAAATTCGAGCATGGGTCGATGCAATCACCCACCCGTCCACATTTCAATCTTATTAACCACCGAAGCCCGCGCGGCGAGACGCCACTCATTTGACGGCAGCGTAGTCGCGAGCCTTGCGATCCCAGTCGGGCGTGGCGTCGATCACCGGGAGGATGTCCTCCGGGCGGTCGACGAGGTTCCACATGCTGCGGTGGGTCTCGTTCATGAAGCGCTCATCGACGGCGCGCTCGAGCATGGCGACCAGCGGCGCGTAGTAGTCGCGCGTATTGACTATGATAATCGGCCCGAAGAAGAGGCCGAGCCGCTTCCAGGTGATGGCTTCGAGCAGCTCCTCAAAGGTGCCACAGCCGCCGGGCAGAGCCACCACCGCGTCGGCCATCTCCAGCATCTTGAGCTTCCTGACGTGCATGGTCTCGACCACGATCTGCT
>CAYQTM010000096.1:0-6575 GCA_964420355.1 uncultured Opitutales bacterium | reverse complement strand
GCGGGTACCGGTCTGGCCGCCTGACGCGGGGATGCAGCGCTGGGTGTTTGCGGGGACGGGCAAGGGCCCGCGCGGGTGGCTCGGCCCCGCCGAGGACGTGGCCAACACCATCACCCAGCACTTTGGGATCGGCTCGGGCAGCCTCGAGGAGTCGGGGCTGGAGTTTTCGGACGCCGGGCGTGAAATCGAGGAGAGCGAAGATCAAAATGCGGCGCTGATCCGCTTCGTCAACGAGGTCATCCAGCGCGCCCTGCAAGACCGCGCGACCGACATCCATTTCGAGCCCCACCGCGACGCCCTGCAAATCCGCTACCGCATCGACGGCGAGCTGGTGCCGGTGCGCGTGCCCGACAACCTCGTCCACTTTCAGGGAGCCATCATCTCGCGCCTCAAGATCATGGCGCGCCTCAACATCTCGGAAAAACGCCGCCCCCAGGACGGGCGTATCAACTTTACCGCTGGCCAGACCGAGCTGGATATTCGCATCTCAACCTTCCCGACCCTCTACGGCGAGAGCATCAGTCTGCGCCTGCTCAACCAGAAGAATCAGCCGCTCTCCATCCCCGAGCTGGGGCTGCTGCCCGAGGACGAGGAGCGGATCAACCGCTCCCTCGCGCGCCCCTACGGCATCGTGCTCGTGACGGGCCCGACCGGCTCGGGCAAGTCGACTTCGCTCACCGCCTTCATCCGCCGCATCAACCTGCCCGGACGCCGCATCATCACGGTGGAAGATCCGGTCGAATACGAGGTGCCGGGCGTCAATCAGACGGCGGTCAAGCCCGAGATCGGCCTGAACTTTGCCTCGGCGCTGCGCCATGTGCTGCGTCAGGATCCGGATGTCATCATGGTGGGTGAGGTGCGCGACCGCGAGACCGCCGACATCGCCATCCGCGCGGCGCTGACCGGTCACCTTGTGCTCTCGACCCTGCACACCAACGATGCCCCTGGCGCACTCACCCGCCTGATCGACATGGACATTGAACCCTTCCTCGTGGCCTCGGCGGTCGAGATGATTATCGCTCAGCGCCTCGTCCGGCGGCTCTGTCCACACTGTGCGCTGCCCAACGAATACACCCGCGCGCACATCCTCAGCTGCCTGACCGCCCTCGGCATCAAGCACGAGGAGGCTGAGCACGGGCACCTCGCCCGCATCGCCAAGGGCTGCGACCGTTGCCGTGGCCTCGGCTTCTCCGGGCGCATCGGTATTTTTGAAATCCTGCGCATCAACGACGACATCCATGAGCTGATCGTCCAGCGCGCCTCCGCCCGCAGCATCCGCCAGCGCGCTGTCGCTCAGGGGATGAAGACCTTGCAAGAAAGCGGCTGGGAGCAGGTCAAGCGCGGCGGCACTACCCTCGAAGAAGTCATGCGCTTCAGCGAGGTGATGGAAGCCGAAGAAGCGGGAACGCAGTAGGATTTAGCCGCTCTCGCGTTCCGACAACTCGCGGGCGGCGGCGAGGACGGTTTCGGGCTGGAGACGGGCGAGGTCGCCCTCGGGGGCTTCGAGCGCGCGGTGGTGCGGGGCATCAGGAGGGTAGGGGGCAAAGCGCTCGGGCGAGGTCGGCCCGAAGATGGCGACCACGGGCTGGCCGAGGGCGGCGGCGAGGTGCATCGGGCCGCTGTCGTTAGCGATGACCACGCTGGGCTGGCTGCAGAGCGCCAGCATCTCGGGGAAGGGGCAGCCGCTGAGGTTGAGGAAGCGGTCGGCGGGCACGGAAAAGCTGGGTTCGGTCGGTTCGCCCGCGCACCAGGCGACGCGCGCGCTGGGCACTTCCTCGAAGATGAGCTGCGTCAGCGCCTCGAAGCCCTTCCAGACCTTGCGGGCTCCCCGGCTGTCGAGGAAAAGGGTAAAGCGCGGCTCGGCTGTCGCAAAAAAGCTCTGCCAGGGGTAGTCGCTGAAGCCGAGCCGCAGGGGCACGTCGAGGCGCGGCGGGAGGCCGAGCGTGGCGAGGAAGGGCAGCAGCACTTCGACCGCATGCGCGGGGAAACCACCGGGCGGCGCGTCGACGCGGCGGTAGAAGAGGGTCGCGCCCTCGCGCCCATCACGCCGACCCCAGCGCTGGCGGCGCGGCACCCCAGCGGCGCGCGCCATCAGGGCGCTGCGCAGGAGTCCTTGCATATCCCACACGAGGTCAAAGTCGCGCGCGGCGATTTCGCGCAGCAGCCCGCGAAAGGTGCCCAGCCCTTTTTTGCGCTCATAGATGAGCCGCGTATCGACCGCCGGGCAGGCCTCGACCAGCGGCGCAAACCGCTCGCGCACCACCCAGGTGACGTGCAACCCGGGCAGCGCGGCCTTGGCCTGCTCCAGCACCAGCAGCCCGTGGACGATGTCACCGAAGCTCGAAGGCTTGACGACCAGCAGTTTTTGCGGCGGCTCAGTCATAGCTCGGAAGAAAGCCCTCGATGCGCACATCGGGCCAGAGCGGGGTGAGGGTCGGGTCGGGCAGGCGCAGGGCGGCGGTCATCGCCTCGGGCTGGCGACCGGTGAAGGCGGGGCGGGCAGCGGGATCGCCGAGGATGGCGGGCGAGACGTGGGCGATCAAATAATCGAGCTGCTCAGCATTGAGGAAAGCGGAAACGGTCTCGCCGCCGCCTTCTATATAAATGCTGCGCAGACCCGCCGCCTCCGCCGCCCGCCGGAGGGTCGCGGGTGCAATGGGGCCGCCGTCGCTCGGCAGCTCCCAGAGGGTCACGCCCTGATCGGCCAACGCTTCCAGCGCCGAGCGGTGGGCATGTGCGGCGGTTTCGCTGCAAATCAGGATGGTTTGCGCGCGGTGCGCATCGGTATAAAGATTGAGCGAGCGAGCCGCTTCAAGGCTGCGGAGCCGCCCATCGAGCAGGAGCCGTCGCGGGCAGGCTTCGGGCGGGTCGGCCTCCGGGATGCGGCTGGTCAGGCGCGGATTATCGGCCAGCGCCGTTCCGGCACCCACCATCACCGCGTCGAAGTGCCGCCGATCCTGCATCACCTGCGCCCGCGCCGCCGACCCGCTGATCCACTGCGAATGCCCACTCCGCGTGGCAATTTTTCCATCGAGGGTCAGCGCCACCTTCGCCGCAATCAGCACGCGCCGCCTGCTCGCAGAAAAAGCCTCGATCTCCGCCCGACCCAGCATCCGCCCACTATCCCCAAGCGCCTCCGCGACAGCAAGCCGTTTTCGCAACGCGCGCTGAGCGAGTTGTGCTTGCAAACCATTAAGTGACACTTTATGCTTTTAGGCATGGACTGGCAGAAGCTCACCGACAAAAAAGCCAAGCTGGAAAGCTATCGCCCGCTGCCGCCCGAGCTGGTGCGCAACCTCGAGCAGTGGTTCATCGTCGAGCTAACCTACACCAGCAACGCGCTGGAGGGCAACACTCTGACCCGCCAGGAAACCGCTGTCGTGGTCGAAAAGGGACTCACGGTGAGCGGCAAGTCGCTGGTCGAGCACTTGGAGGCCACCAACCACGCGCGCGCGCTCGCGAAGGTGCTGGAATTGGCGCAAGGCAGCACCCGCGACCTGTCCGAGCGCGCCATCCTCGAAATCCACGAAACCATTCTGCATGGGATCGACGACACCAATGCGGGTCGCTACCGTTCCATCCCCGTTCGCATCTCGGGCTCGCTGGTCGTCTTGCCCAACCCCATAAAGGTGCCAGATCGAATGAGCCAATTCGTCGAGCGCATCACGTCAGATTCCGGCGAGCACCCGGTTGAACTGGCGGCAGAAGCGCATTACGAGCTGGTGACGATCCACCCCTTTGTCGATGGCAACGGGCGCACGGCGCGCCTGCTGATGAATCTGATCTTGCTGCAAAACGGCTACCCACCGGCGCTCATCCGCAAGCAGGATCGCCTGCGCTATCTGCGGTCGCTCGAAAAGGCTCAGCTTGGGGGCAGTAAAGACGACTATTGTAAAATCATTGCGGCGGCGATTGATCGCTCCTTCGATATCTACCTCGGCGCACTGTCGGAGGGGGAAGCACCTGTTAAGGCGGCGTCGGAATTGCTGCGCATCGGCCAACTCGCCAAGCTGACCGGCGAGCCGACCGCGACCCTGCGCTTTTGGACGAAAGAAGGCTTGCTCGAAGTCGCCGAGACCACCGATGCGGGCTACCAGCTCTTCGAGTTGGCAATGGTGGAGCGCGCCAAGGAGATCCGCCGCCTTCAGGCCGAGCGTCTGACGCTCAAAGAAATCCGCGAGCGACTGTAAGCCAATTACGCATTGTGTCAGTTTGGCGCTCTTTCTTGGCGGCGGCACAGTGTGGTTGCGCGACTGTGCCATGCTGGCGCATGTATGTTTTTTGGAGATTTCTTAAGATTCTACTAATTAGGCGCTTATGAAAATTCAGTAATGGCATGCCAACTGCATAAACATTAGCGTCCACTTTTTCTAATCAAACCAACAACAACAACCAAGGAGACACAGATATGAGACTGATTCATTATCAAACCCCGGCCATGCCGGACTTCAGCGAGTTCGATGCGCTCTTCAATCGGATGTTCCCCGCCTTTGGGCGTGCGACGCCGAGCCAGCCTGCGGGTGCCGACCTCTATGAAACCCCCGAAGGCTACGCGGTGCGGCTGGAGCTGCCCGGCGTGAATAAGGAGGACATCGCGGTCGAAGTGGCCGACGACACCCTCACCATCCGCGTCGCGCAGGAGCGCAAGGAAAAGGACGACCGCCAGGTCAGCCGCTTCGAGCGCTCGCTGAGCATCCCCGGTGGCGTCGACGCCGCCCGCATCTCGGCGCGCAGCGAGAACGGCCTCCTGACCGTCGAGCTGCCGAAAAGCGAGGCGCAACAGCCGCGCAAGATCGAGATCGCGTAACGTATTAAAAATTAACCATTAACCTGACTAAAAATTATGGAAACCACCCTTACCAAAAACGAAACCCAGAATGGCGCGGTCGCCGAGCAGCGCGAGCGCCGCTACCTCCGCAAGCCCGAGTATAGCGTCTCGGAAGGCGATCACGGCTACGTGGTGCGCGTCGAGCTGCCGGGCGTGGCGAAGGAAGACATCGACCTGAGCGTCGAAGAGCGCGTATTGACCCTTGAGGCCAAGCGCAAAGAGCAACTCCCGGAAAACTGGAAGGCGCTCCGCACGGCGCTGCCACCGCATGACTACCGCTTGCGCCTGTCCCTGAGCGACGACGTCGACGGCCAAAAGGTCGAGGCGCGCCTCGAAAACGGCGTGCTGGCGCTGACCCTATCCAAACGCGAGGAAGCTCGACCACGCCGCATCGAAGTCGCCTGATCGAATGGAACAGCAAAACTAATCTGCGGTCTTTCAGTAGTGTGATTCACGAGAGAATCGCAGTGAAGCGAGAACAGTAGCGAGACAACAGTAGTGGTAGCCGGGGAGTTGTGTGCTCCCCGGCTTTTTTTCGGCCTGTGCGGACGCTTGTTGGTGCGGAAAGCTTGAGCTTTGCGCCGATATGGTTTTGATAAGGGCATGTTCGGTCGTCGATTTGCCTGCGCCCTGTTTTGCCTTGGTTTTTTTAGTTCGCTGGTTTCGGCGATGGAGATTTTTCCGATGGAGGAGCTGCGGGAGCGGCTGGCGCGCGACGGGCGGGTCGCCGGGGAATGGCACACGGTGGTGCGTGGGTCAGAGATCGAGGTGTTCGAGCTGGAGATTATCGGGATTGCAGAGAATTTTGTCGGGCCGCAGCGCCCGGCCTTCATTGCGGAGGCAAGCGGGCCGATCAACGTGCTGAGCGGGCCGGTGGCCGGGATGAGCGGGAGTCCGGTGTATGTCGACGGCCGGCTGGCGGGTGCCTATGCCTACGGCTATCTTTGGCCGAAGGAGCAGGCGCTGATCGGGATTCAGCCGATTGACAACATGCTGGAAGTCATCGAGAAGTATCCGCTGGAAGGGGTGAAACCAGAGGTGACTGAGGCGGCCACTGACTGGAGACCTGCGCGCGCCGAGCCGACTGCCGCTTCGCATCTTGGGTCGAGGCAGGCGGAGGTGGCGGCGCTGCGTCCACTGCCCGCGCCGCTGTTTGCGGGTGGGTTCAGTCAGCGGACGCTCAATGAATTTGCCGATGAGTTTGCCGCGCTGGGTATTGAGCCGATGCAGGGGCCGGGCACGGGGAGCGGCACGGCGGCGGTCGGTGCGGAGGCGCTGACGCCGGGTGCGCCGGTGGCTGGGGTGATGATGGATGGCGATTTTTCGATGGCGGGCACGGGCACGGTCACTTGGCGCGAGGGCGATCAAGTGCTGGGCTTCGGGCACCCGTTTTTCCAGTTTGGCGACCTGCAGATGCCGATGGCGGCGGCGGAGATCATCACCGTGGTGCGCTCGGTGCCGCGCTCCTTCAAGCTGTCAAATACCGGCGCTATCGTGGGCACGATTAGCCAAGACCGCCTGACCGCGATCGGCGGAACCATCGGCGATGCCCCGCCGATGATCGACTACCGCATCTCGGTCGAGGCGCAACCGGGGCAGGCCAGCGAGTTCAGCGGGCGCATGTTCATCCACGAGCGTTTTTCGCCGCTGCTGGCGGCTATCTCGACTTTCGATGCGCTGGGTGCCAATATTGGCGCCGCTCTGGAGGAGACCATGCTGGCCCACCCCACCCTCCGCTTTCCTGAGC
>CAYQTM010000095.1:0-6624 GCA_964420355.1 uncultured Opitutales bacterium | reverse complement strand
GTTGTTGGTCGTCTCCTCCTTCACTTCTGCGAGCACGGCGTCGGGCGGCTTGTTGGCGCCCTTGGCATTGCTGGCGGCGGTTGGGCCGGTGGACTCGGTGGGCTGGTCGGGGTCGGCTGGGATCTCCAGGCGCACTTCGCTGGCGGGCTTGTCCTCGCGCAGCCCTTTGAAAGACGGGTGCCGCAGCAGGCCGTCGTTGGTCAGCTCGGTAAACTCCACCTCGCCGACCAGCTTGGGCGTGACCCAGTGCACGTCTTTGCTGAGGTGCTGCTCGCCCTTCTCCAGTGGCGAGGTCTTGCGGCGCAGGCGCTCCAGCTTGCCGCCGATGTCCTCCAGACGCTGCTGATCGAAGCCGGTGCCGACCCGCCCGGCGTAGGTCAGCTTGCCCTCGTCGTTGTGCGCGGCCAGCACGAGCGATCCGAAGTGCTTGCGGCTGCCGCCGGGGTCGGTGTAGCCGACGATGACGAACTCTTGTCGCTGACTGCATTTCACTTTCAGCCACTGCTTGGTGCGCCCATTGGTGTAGGTCGAGTCGGGGCGCTTTGAGACGATCCCTTCGAGCTGCTCCCGGCAGGCGTGCTCGTAAAAAACCTCACCCTGACTTTCGATGTGGTCGCTGTAAGCGATGCGGTCGCCCGCGCGCTCGTGCAGCCAGTTCTTGAGCATGCGCTTGCGCTCGGCGAGCGGGGTCTTGCGGAGGTCGTGGTGGCAGAGGTAGAGCACGTCGAAGGCGTAGAAGCGCAGGTGCCCGGCCTTCTTTCCCTTGAGCCGGTTTTGCAGCCCCTGAAAGTCGCTGCGCCCCTTGGAATCGAGCACCACGGCCTCGCCATCGATCAAAAAATCCTCCTCGCAAAGCGCATCGGCAGCCTCGGCGATCTCTGGAAAGCGCTCCGTCCAGTCCTTACGCTGCCGGGTGAGCAGGCGCAGCTTGCCGTCGCGCTTTTCGATCAGCAGGCGGTAGCCGTCCCATTTGATTTCGTGCAGCCACTTGCCGTTGCGCGGCACGTCGTCGACCAGGGTCGGGTGCATGGTTTCCTGCTCATCGGGGAGGCCGCGCTCGCGCGAGCCGTCGAGGGCGTCCAGTTGCTCCTCAGCCTCCTCGTGGCCACTATCGTCAGTCGCGTTCTGTTGCGCCGCCTCGGCCACCTCCTTGAGCGAGCGCTGGCTGACGACGCTGTCGGGCGCTTCCTTGGTGATGGCTTTGCGGCACCCGTCGCGGGCATGCTCGTCCTTGTGTTTGATCAGCAGCCACTGGTCGCCGCTTTCCTCTTTTTCGCGAAAGCGCACCAGCTCGAAGTCACCTTTCAGCTTTTCGCCGTCGAGCGCAAACTGGAGCCGCCCCTTCTTCAGACCCTCGTCCATGTCCTTGTGCGGCTCGAAGCCCCCGCGATCCCAGATCAGCACCGTGCCGCCGCCGTATTCGCCCTCGGGGATCACACCCTCGAAGTCGGCGTAGTCGAGCGGGTGGTCTTCCACCTGAATGGCCAGACGCTTTTCCGCCGGCTTGAGGCTCGGCCCCTTGGGCACCGCCCAGCTCTTCAGCGTGCCGTTATGCGCAAGGCGGAAATCGTAATGCAGGCTGCTGGCCTCATGCTTTTGCACGACGAAGAAGGGCGCATTGTCGTCGCGTTGCTGGCCGTTCTCGCCCGAGGGCTCGGGGGTATTACTGAAGTTGCGTTTTTCGGAGTAGGTTTTAGGCACTTTTTCGGGTCGTTGAGGTTTTTTGGGGAGTTTTCTTGGCACGCTTGCTGGCCTTGCGAGCCGTCTTTTTGGCGGACTTGGCGGGGGCTTTTTTGCCGCTTTGTTCGATGCTCTGCTTCAAATAATCCATGAGATCGACCACCGTGCCCTCCTCCTCGGTCTCCTTCTCAGGCTCGCTCGGCTTTCCGGCGGACAGCTCGCCGCGCTCGATCTTCTCCTCGACGTAGCGCATCAGGCGGGCGCGGTGTTGATCTTCATAACGCTCTGGCTTCCAGTCGCTTGTCATGCTTTCGACCAGTTGCAGCGCCAGATCGATCTCGCGTTTCTGCATCTTGACCGACTCCGCCTGAGGGATTTCCAAAAAATCCGTGTCGCGCAGCTCTTGCGGAAAGCGCAGCAGCTCGAGCATCAGCAAATCGCCCTTCACCATCAGCGCTGCCAAGTGCTCCTTCGAGCGGATCACCACCCGCGCGATGCCCACCTTGCCCGACTGGCGCAGGGTCTCGCGCAGCAGCACATAGGGCTTGCTCCCGCCCTTGCCCGGCTCCAGCAGGTAGGGCTTGTCGAAATACTCGCTGCCGATCTCCGCCCCGTCGACAAAGTCCTCGATTTCGATCTGCTTGGTCAGCTCCGCGCCCGCCTGCTCCATCTCCTCCTTGCTCAGCAGGACATAGCCCTTCCCATCGTATTCATAGCCACGCACGATCTGCTCCCAAGGCACCTCTTCGCCGGTCTCCTCATCCACCCGCTGGTAGCGCACCCGCCGACCGCTCTCAGAGTCGACCAGATGCAGGCGAATATCGTTCCGCTGCTCCCCCGAATAGAGGGTCACGGGCATATTCACCAGACCAAAAGCAATTTGGCCCTTCCAGATGGGTCGCGGAGCCGCCATGCCCTCCAATACGCAAAAAGCGTTCCACAAAGCTGCGTTGTGCCGCTGACCAAATTAGCGGGCAAAGTGGCGGTATTTAGCCATGACAAAGGCGAAGACGCCGTAGAGGAAGAGACCGATGGCCAGCAGGCCGAGCAGGATGTTGCCGTAGCTTTGGGAGGCCACGGTGGCGAGGGCTTTGGCGAGGCCACCTGCTTCGCTGGACTGATGCTGCACGGCGGCTTGAACGAAGAACCAGCCGATCAGCGCGACCACGATGGCTTTGGCCAGCAGGCCGATCAAGCCGATCTTGTCGACTGCGCCGAGGGTCTTGCGCGACATCTCGTGGGTCTTGAGTTTGGAGAAAAAGCTGCGCTTTACCGCTTTGTAGGCTTGCAGAATGCCGTAGCCGATCACCAGCACGCCGATGATGCCGAGGATCCACTGCCCAGCGGGCTGGCTGAGAATGCTCTGGGCGGCTTGCTGCTTGCTGCCGCCACCACCCGAGCCGCCGTTGCCGCCGACGCTGACGATGGGGATGCCCAGCGCGACGACGCCTAGCGCCCCATAGACTATACCCGATATGGCAAAGCCCGTGCGCGCCGCCATGCCCTTGCCGTCGGTGCCGTGATGGTCGATGTCCTTGATCGCGCCGACCACCCGATAGACCGCGTAGGCGATCAGGCCGAGGCCGGTGAGCACGAGCAGGGTCTGCCCGAAAGGCTGCTGCGCAATCTCGCGCAGGGCACCGCGGGCGTCGGCCAACTGGCCGCCTGCGCCAATCGCATAGCGAATGGCGAGGATGCCGAGCACGACATAGACGAAACCGAGCGCAACGAGTCCGATGCGACCGACGATTTTGACCCAGCCTTCCGCATCGCGGAAATCTTTGCGGGCATTCAAATGCTTCTCTACATGCTTGTTCATGGTGTGATTGGGGTTGAATGGTTGGGCAGTCTGTCGCATGGCCTGTGCCACAATCGCGGCGAAAACAAACGCGGGCGCAGCGCTGAGTATAGAAAAAGCGAAGGCGCAGCCGTTTATGGCCGCACCTCCGCTCGTGCTCTACTTGGGGTGAAAGAAGGGATGGCTCAGGCGATCAGCAAGGTAGCACCGAGGAAGCCAGCAATGATCGCCGCGGTGGCCGAGGCCAGACCCGAGATGAAGAGCCAACTGGCGGCGGCGGCCGCTGAGCGGCGCAGGTCGTCGGCTTCGTGGAGGATGGCCTGACGTCCTTGGGCGAACTTCTCGCGGGTCACACGCTCGACCTTTTCAGCGCGCGCGATGATGTCGTCGCGGGTATCTTCGAGCTTGGTGACGATGCGCTCGGCCTGCTCGTGGGAGATGTCCTCACGCGAGGCCAGAAGGTTGACCAGCGACTCGCGGTCGAAGTGCGAGAAGCGCTCGCGAACCACCTCGGGCGTGTCCTCGGGATGGTGGAAGATGTGCTGCAGGTCGGCCTTGATCGCCTCGTAGTTGAATTCGTCGCCCTGAATAGCGTCGATGCGGTGGCGGATGCGGTCTTCGACCCCTCGTGCACTCTCTTTGAGGCCGGACTTGGCTGCATCCTTCTTTTCACCGGCCTGCTTGCGGCCTTGCCCAACGCTCTGCGTGACGGTCGAGAGCACGCTTTCGACGCGGTTGACGATCTGGTTCGCCTGCTGCTCGTCGATGTCATCGCGGGCGGCCAGTAATTGCACGGCGGTGTCGCGATTGAAGCCCTCGGCGCGGCTGCGCACAATCTCCGGTGCCTTGGAGGGGTGGCTGATTATCTCGTTGATCTCGCGCTTGATCGCCTCCGGATTCAGCTCTTCGCGGTCGGTCTTCTTGAGGTATTCCTCAATGCGGTTGCGGAACTTCTGCGACTGCTCCTTGGAGCCGGGCGTCAGCCGGTCGGTCGCGGCGGCGAGCTGCTCAGAAGGGTTTTTGCCCTCCTTGCGGGCGGCTTTCAGCTCCTGCCAGATGCCGCGCATCTGGCGGGAACGACGTCGGCTCACGCCGGGATGGTTTTCCAGCACCTTGACAAAGGTGTCCTCTTGCAGACCCTCGTCACCGTCGGCGCTGGTGTGGCTTTCCACTTCGATCTCGTCGAGCAGCTTGGCCAACTGCTGGCGCATTTCCTTGTAGTCGGGCTCTTTTACCTCCAATTTGTTGGCGTATTCGTTGAGCTTACGGTCGATGTCGCGGTTGTCGACAGCCTTGAAGACCTCGTCGCGTACTTTTTCTACCGTGTGATCGGCCAGCTTCTGCGCCTGATTCTTTGAGGAGGGCGTGAAAATGTTGCCAAGGGCGTCGCCGGTGGCGCTGGCGGTGTCACTCACCATCTTGACGAGGCCACCGGAAAGGGCGGAAAGCGCCTTGGTGTCGAGGTAGGCCATCAGGATAAAGTAGCCGGCCCAAATGACCAAACCGAGGATCGCGCCCGCCAGCGGCGAAAAGATCAGCCCCAGCGCGACCGAGAGCCAGACAGCCGCAAAGACCGAGATGACGGACGAAATCGTTGCCCAGATCCCGACCCCTCGGATGGCGTCGCGGATCGGGTAGCTGTGCAACACCTTGCGGCGTTCTTCAGGACTCTCGTGACGGTTGCCGTTCTCTTGATGCGCTTTCTGCTCCTGCTCGTGCTCGGCCTTCTGCTTATCCTTATCGTCATGATCGGGCGTCAGCTTCTTTTCCGGGTTGGGAATCATGGAGATGCCGATCCAGCCCGCGAGGCTGGTGAGCAGGTATTGAAAACCGACCGCGAGCAGCAGTCCGGCGATGAGAGCGAAGAAGAACTGGGGCGCGACGAAGACGGCGTTGGTATTGGCAGCGGCCGCTCGTGACTGCTCTTCTATTATAATGGCGTCGGGGGATTGCCCGAGCAGGCTCGCCGCTGTAGCGAGTCCCGCGATGAGTACGAAAACAATGTGCTGAATCATGGTAGTGGGTTTGTTGAAGTGGAGTGGAGTGAAGTGGTGTTGGTTTCGCAGGCTTATGCGCAAGAGGCGTTCCATTACCGCAGCTCAACGCGAATCGCTTGAATAAAATTGAGCTTGCGTCGAGCCTAACGCAGGCGGCGTTTGAAGTAACGCCTCTTGTCCGAGGGAGCCGGGCATTCGGCATGGGGACTGCCGCCTGGGGACATGCTTTTGGGCAGTCAACGAATGGTAGCGGGGCTTCGGAGCCTATGATAAGGCCGCCGAATCGGTCGGTTTACAAAATGCCCCGACCCCCGGCGGGCACAGGGCGGCAGTGGCGGACAAGGCCAAGCCCGGGCGGCAGCGCGCACGGGCAGCGGCAGCGGAAACGGCGGCGGTGAGAGCACCGCCCGCAGCTGGCACCCAAGCCCGGTCTCATGACCTTCGAGGGCGGCCACCAGACCGAGCGCAACCGCGACCAGAAGACCCGCGGCGAAAAGGAAGATCAGGAGCCACAACCCGGCGGCTCCTCCGACGAGTGAGCGCCCGGCTCAGGCCTGCGAGAGGACTTCGAGGAGGTCGTCTCGGCGGGCGGGCTTGGAGAGGTGGTAGTCGAAGCCGGCTTCCTTGGACTTTTGGCGTATTTCCTGATGGCTGTAGCCCGAGAGGGCGACCAGGAGGTTGGTGTAGCCGAGGGCGCGGAGATCTTGCGCCAGCTCGTGGCCGCTGCGGTCGGGCAGACCGATGTCGAGCAGCACGGCTTCGGGCTCGAACTCCTTGACTTGCTGCAAGCCGCTGTGCCCATCCTTGGCGATGGCGACCTCGCAGCCCATCGCCTGCAGTTGGCGCGGCAGGGTTTTCTGGATGCTGGGATTGTCGTCGACCACCAGAACCTTCAGCCCCTTGCGGATGCTTGGCGGCTCGTCCTCGTCGGCATCGCTCAGGGCTTCGGGACTCTCGGCGGCGGGCAGGCAAACGGTGAACCGTGATCCCTTGCCGTCGCCCTCGCTCTCGGCGACCCGGCTGCCCTCGTGCAGCCCGCTCAGTTGGCGGCTCAGCGCCAGCCCGACCCCCAGCCCGGAGCAGGCCTGCCCCACCGGCCGTACCTGACCGACGGGCCCACACATCTTTTCGGCGATCTCGGGGGGACGG
>CAYQTM010000094.1:0-6627 GCA_964420355.1 uncultured Opitutales bacterium | reverse complement strand
CACTTCCAGCCATCGGCGGCCGTGTTTTCTTCGGGGAAGCGTCCCTGCCAGATGTTGCAGAGGTGCTTGCCATCAGGGGTAAGTTGGTCGCCCCAGGCGTATTTCTTTTGCACGAGACCCCCGCGCGCGGCATACTCCCACTCGGCCTCGGTCGGCAGGCGCTTGCCCGCCCATTGACAGTAGGCTTGGGCGTCGTTCCAAGAAACATGCACGACCGGGTGATCCATCCGCTTGTGGATGTGGCTGCCGGAGCCTTCGGGCTTGCGCCACTGCGCGCCTTCCACTGCATACCACCACTGAAGGCCAGCCACCGTGCGTTCGCCCTTGAGTTTGCGTTGCTTACTTTTGGGCAGTTGGTGTTTGAAGACAAACGACCAGCCAAAGCGCTCCGACTCCGTAACATAACCGGTCGCCTCGACAAACTCGGCAAACTGCGCATTGGTCACCGTTGTTGCATCGAGCCAGAAGGCATCCAGCTCGACTTCGACGACCGGGCCTTCGCCGTCTTCCTTCCAGGCCTCCTCGTCGTCATTGCCCATCAGAAAGCGCCCGCCATCGAGCCGAATCATGCCTTCCGTCGACCCCGCGCCCGCCGCCGCTACTACCGCCTCGGGCACCTCAGCCACAGCCGACGCCCCACGACTCGGCCCGCAGCAGCCGCCCTTATGCCCTCCATCAGTCATTCTGCAAGCTTAAAGAGGCCGCGCACCCGATTGCAAGCGCCGAGCGCTCACGTCGAGCAAGCGACGCCTCTGGCTCTCGGGCACTTTTAGGCAGGGTCAGGGAAAGTCAGGCGTTCGCCGAGACGCTCATCCCATTCGGGCGGATCAAAGAGCAGCGCACCTGAGCGCGGCGTGAAAGAGAACTCACCAAAGACCGGTTTCCCCTGATCGTAGAGGTCGACCCGCACAAAGGCGAAATCGTGCGCCAGCAATTCAGCCATCTCGAGCATCGCGTCCAGACAGTCCGGCGGCTGCGGTTCGTCGATAGGCGGCATACCTTGGCGGGTGAAGGGCATCGGCGTAAAGTTGCGATCGACAAAGCTCTGGCGCTGCTCGCCGAAGCGATCTTGCACCACTTGTATGAACTCGACGCGGCCATTGAAGCAGAAAAACTTGTAGTCGACGGGCGAGCCGCCATCCGCGCCAGAGAGAAATTCCTCGATCAGCAGGCGAAAAGGGATCCAGCGATCCTGATACTCGGCGAAGACACGGGAGCTGTCTCAAGACTTCCAGTGCCACGCGGCGTTGGCCGCGCGCTCCCAGTCGAGCTGGCTGGCGTCGGGAACGAGCATATTGCGTCCGGAGCCGATGTTGGACTTGATGACGAAGCGTGCTGGCAGATCGAGTTGCCGCGCCCCCTGAATGTCTATGCCATGCCAGAGCAGCTTCGGCAGCGCGTCTTCGCCCACGCGCTCGGCCACATAAGGGCGCACGGCGATTTTATCGAGCAATTGCGCGTAGATGGGCTTGCGGTCGAAGAGCTTGGAGTGCTGCACGTGGTCGTTGAGCGAGCGCGGACGCAGGATGCGCGGAAAGCGCCCGATCTGCTCGTAAAAGCGTCGGCGAATCTTCCAGTAATCGGAAGGCCAGAGAAAAGCGTCGATGGCCGCCCGCCCCAGCGGGTATTCGCCGAGCGGACTGCGCACGAGAGCATGCCCGAGCTTTTCTGTCAGAAGAAACGGCGCACTTAGCAGCTTGCTGGAGAGGCGTTGTGTCTTGAGCTTTGCGATGGGAGAGTTTTTTGGTTTGCGTGAGGGAATCAGGCTACCGCAGGCGGGCGCAAGTCTGAATTGATAAAGTTGTCAGGTGGGGGGCGGACTGGTATTGGCAGAGCGGTTGATGAGGTCAGGCAGCGTTTTGGGGTCGAAGGGTTTGCGGAGGAGGGCGGTGACGCCGGCTTCGGCAGCCTGGCGATCGAGGGTTGGGTCGGGCGAGCCGGTCATCAAGAGGACGCGGGCGCAGGGGTCGATGTAGCGCAGCTTGTGGGTCAGTGTGATGCCGTCCATCGGTGCCATGTGCCAGTCGGCCAGCACGGCGGTGAAGTCGCGCGCGGCATACATGCGGAGCGCCTCCGCACCGCTCAGTGCGCTCTGGCAACAGATCCCGTGGTTCGCGAGCAACGCACCCAACATTTCGTTGAGGCCGGGCTGGTCGTCGACGACCAGCAATCGAAGGTTCCGCCTGTCACCGGGCGGTCGGGGTGCTGAACTCAATTCCGGGAAGCGGTCGCGCCGGGCGGGCTTGCTTAGAAGCCCTCACCCGCGACGCCGGCCAGCTTGAAGATGGGTAGGAACATGGCCATGACGATGCCACCGATTACGACGCCGAGGAATACAATCAGCATCGGTTCGAGCAACGAGGTCAGGGCGCTCACCAGGTTTTCGACTTCTACATCGTAGAAGTCGCTCACCTTTTTCAACATGCCGTCCACGTTGCCGGTCTGCTCGCCTGCGCGAGCCATGTGGCGAACCATGGGCGGGAAGTAGGGGTCGGTCGTCAGCACATCGGAGACTTGCCCGCCCTGGCTGATATTGCGCGAGATGTCGCGGCAGGCGTCTTCGATGAAAGTGTTACCGCTTGCGCGGGAGGTAATTTCGAGGGTGCGCAGGATCGGCACACCGGCGTTCATCAATATGGCGTAAGTGCGGCAAAAGCGCGAGAGGTTGATCTTCTGGGTCAGGACGCCCATGATGGGCAATTTACTGATAATCTGGTCTTTGACGCGCCGCCCTTTAGGGGTTTTGGCCAGCTTGCGCACGGTGGTGAAGAGAATCACGCCACCCACAACGATCCAGAGGATGTTGCCCTGCAAAAAGTTGGAAAAGTTGATCAGAAACTGGGTCGGGGCGGGCAGCTCCTGACCGAAGTCGGTGAAGAACTCGGCAAATTTCGGGATGACCACGATCAGAATGACGTTCACCAGAATAACCGCCAGGCCGATGATCGCCACCGGGTAGGTGAGGGCGCTCTTCACCTTCTTGATCAGCTTGACGCTGTTCTCGAAATACTCGGCAGCGCGCTCCAGAATGTCGGCCATGCCGCCGGAGGCTTCGCCGGCCTCGGCCATCGAGACAAAGAGGTTGGGGAAGGCGTTGGGATACTTGGCGCAGGCCTCGCTAAAGGCGGTGCCACTCGATACATCCAGACGAACGTCGCGGATGATGATGCGGAAGACCGGGTTTTCGGTCTGCTCCTGCAGAGCCTCCAGAGCGCTGACCAGCGGCAGACCCGCTTCCAGCATCGCCGCGAGCTGCTGGGTGAACACCGCCAGCTCACCCATCTTGATCTTCTTGCGCTTGGCCTGGCGTTCGTAGGCTTTTTGCTTGGCCAGCCGCTGGTTCTCCATGAAGGAGACTTTTTTAGGGGCGGGGCGGGTGCCGCGCCCTAGGGCGGGCGCGCTGGAGGAGATCATAGCCATGACAAAAAAGGGAAAAGGGTGTGGGGAGAGGGTTTGGTGCTACTCTCTATAAAATCGCCTTAATCCCTGACTGTCAAAGACGAACGGAACGGATTCCGTTAAGAAAACGTAAAACTCACACCGTCTAAAGGATAGCCGCAGGCGAAAGCAAGGGCTTCTCCTCAGCAGGTGTTAAATCGAGACCTTCATCGCCCGTTCGGCCTCGCGCTTGACCGCGCGGGTCTTCAGCGTCTCGCGCTTGTCGTAAAGCTTCTTGCCAGTGCAGAGGCAGATCTCGATCTTGATCAGCCCCTGTTTGAGATACATCCGGCTGGGGATCAGCGTCTTGCCGCCCGCTTCCAGCTCGGCGCGGATGCGGTTGATCTCCCGCCGATGCAGCAACAGCTTGCGCGGACGGGTGGGCTTGTGGTTTTGCAGATTCCCAAAGCTGTATTCGGCGATGTGCGCGTTATACAGGATGATGTTGTCCTTCTCCACCCGCGCAAAGGCATCGTTGATCTGCGCATCGCCCGCGCGGATCGACTTCACTTCCGTGCCCTGCAACACCATCCCCGCCTCAAAGCGCTCGCCCACGTTGAACTTGTGGTTGAGCTTCTTGTTGCGGATTTCGTTGGGGCCGGACTGCTGTTTCTTCTTGGCCACGGCTGGAATCGAGCCAGCAGGGCAGGGCTCAGGCCTCGGTCTTTTCCGTCTGGAAAAGCTCGTATTCGATCTTACCTTCCATGATCTCGCGCAGCGCCACATCCTCCGGGCTCAGCCGCTCCAGCGACTCCACCATCGGCTTGCTGCCCGCCTTGAGCTGCTTCACCCGACGCGACACCACGTTGATCAAGATGTTGGGATCCTCAATCTTCTTCTGAGCCGCCTGCAAATACTCGTCTCTCATAATCAAAGGGTTAAACCGAGCAACATGGCGCATTCTCTGATCGCTGGCAAGCCAAAGTCTCAAGCGCGCACGATATTTTGGCGTGGGAAGCTGCGGAGGTGGCTTCGAAGTCTTCGATGCGGAGGGTTTGGCCGGGTTGGCTGGGGGCATCGAGCGTAGTGTGTGCCCTGCGCGCACGCTTTCTGGCCGACTCCCCGAATCAGGTTAGCCACTTGGAGCGCACTTTTTTGCGTGCCTCAGAGCCGGTGACAAAGCGGTAGGGGCGCAGTGCCCAGTCGGCACCGGCGGCGTCGATGCCGATGCGCGGGGTGGCGGTGACCGGTGCGCGGGCGGCTTCGCGCGGGTATTCCAGCCACAGGCCGGTCTCGGGGGTGGCTGGGAGCGTGTTGAGCGCGCCGTCGATGGCGAGCGCCTTGGTCAGCCGTCCCGGCCCGTATGTGTGGCTCGCGCCACGAATCAGCACCGCCGCCGGAAAGTCGGGCGGCCCGGTCACGATGTTCAGCAGCCAGTGCACCCCATAACACAAATAGACATACCAGTGACCCGGTGGCCCGAACATCACTTCGTTGCGGGGCGTCCGCCGCTGGAAGGCATGGCAGGCGCGATCCTCGGAGCCGATGTAGGCCTCGGCCTCGGTCACTGCCCAGCGCTGCACCTCGCCATCGACCTGCCGACACAGCAGCACGCCGCCTTCGACCAGCTCTCGCGCCACCTCCAGCGCCGCCCCTTCAAAAGCCTCTGGCGGCAACACCCGCCCGGCATATCGCTCCTGCCAGTCCATTATTGCTTGAATTGAGTGCGGATGGCTTTTCTCATTTTACCGTCGATATGCAGGCGACAGGAGAAGGGTCATCGCATCGAAGCTTGCAGGTAAAACAGCGCGTTGATGGCCATCGCGTGGACAATGCGCCCGCTGCGCGCCCAGTCGATGGCCTCCTCGACCGGCAGGGTGGTCAGCTCGATCTCCTCGTGCTCATCCCAGTTTTGCGGGCGCTTGAGTTCGCAGTTGTCGATGCGGACGTAGTGACAGAAGTTGTTGAGGATGGCTGGGTTAGGGCGGCAGGCTCCAATCACGCGCGCGTTGTTGCCCACGTAGCCCGTCTCCTCGGCCAGCTCACGGATGGCGGTGTCGACCGGATGCTCATCGCCGTCCATGATGCCGCCGGGCGTCTCCCAGCAGAGCTCGCGCACCCCGAAACGAAACTGCCGCACCAGAATGAGCCGCCCGTCGGGGGTCAGCGGGAGCACATTGCACCAGTTCCGCGCATTGATGACATAAAAATCGGCCTCGCTGCCACGCGCCGGATGGCGGAAGGTCTGCCGCTCGACGTCAAAGACCCGACAGCGCGCCACGTTTTCGCTGCCCAAGTGCTCCCACTGGCGGGGGGGCTGATTTTTCGCATCCTCAGACATCATTCGGCGACGGGGATGGCGACCTCCTGGCCGATCTGCAGGCGACGCGGGTCGATGCCGGGATTGGCGTCGAGCATCTCGCCGAGCGACACCCCATAGCGCCGCCCGATGCTTTGGAGTGTGTCGCCGCTCTGCACGCGATAGGTGCGAAAGCCGTCGGTCTCCTCTGGGGGATCGTCGCTCGGGGTGGCCGTGCGGCTCGGGCTGCGCTCGAAGCTGGTTGCCGACTCCGTGGGCGCGGGCGGGGTCACTGTGCGGCTGGGCGAGGGTGTGCCGCCGCTGGCCAGCGTGCTCTTGAGCGTATTCAGCTCCTTGATCGCCGCCGCCAGCCGCTCGCGGTTCTCCTTGCGCTCCTCGAAGGCGCTGCTCAGGGCGCGCTGCACCGCCTCGGGGTCGATCTGGCTCGTTTTCAGCCGCGCGATATCGCGGTCGATCCGCTCCAGTTGTGCGCCCAAACTGTCCAGCCGCGACGAAAGACTCGACACCTGCTCATCCAGCCCGGTCAGCAGAGTAGCGGCCTCGCGCGCGGCGCTGCTGGAGGCACCCGAGCTGTCGGCGGCGGCCTTGGCCTTGGTGTGGGCGGCGAAGCCCAGCCCCATCCCGGCCACGCCCAGCGCCAGCGCAAAAACCACCAGCACGATCAGATAGACCGGCTTCTTGTCCTTCTCCTCGTCGAATATACTGGGAGTCGCCATTTGCCGCACATGCTAGGCATCGGCGGCGCAACGGCAAGCCGGAAGTCAGCAAATGGCCGAGAGAACCGATGGTTGCTTCCACCAAAAAGCCCCGGTGCGCGGGACACCGGGGCTTAGCTGGGTTGTTGTGCCGAGAGAGGCGCAAACACTAATCCAGATACTGGATTAGAAGGGCTTTGTTGGTCTGCCAGGACTCGTTGGTGCTGCTGGTGT